>DAINRN010000444.1:696-3601 GCA_036741815.1 Acidobacteriota bacterium | reverse complement strand
TCGCGCCCACCTGGCGCGACCTCCCGGTCGCGGAGGCGGACAGCCTGGCCAACACGCCCTGGTGGGTGGTCTTCGACGATCCGCAGCTGCAGGCGCTGATCCGGACCGCCCTCCTCGAGAACAAGGACCTCAAGATCGCGGTCGAGCGCATCGAAGAGGCGCGGGCGCGATACGGCTTCACCAAGGCCGACCTCTGGCCAAGAGTGGACGCCAGCGGGACCGCCGGCCGCCTGCGCTTCAACGCCGGCAGTCTCCTCCACACTCCCGGGGGCGACACCGGCGCCGCGGTCGAACCGACGGAGACTTCGATCTATTCCGCGACCGCGGGCCTCTCCTGGGAGATCGACCTCTTCGGGCGCATCCGCCGGGC
This sequence comes from Acidobacteriota bacterium, assembly GCA_036741815.1. Classification (GTDB taxonomy): domain Bacteria; phylum Acidobacteriota; class Vicinamibacteria; order Fen-336; family Fen-336; genus DAINRN01. Next base: position 3,231 of record DAINRN010000444.1, on the reverse strand, counting down.
GTCGGAGGCCGAGAAGGCCCTCTTCCTCGGCACGCAGGAGGCGAGGCGCGCGACCGTCCTCGCCCTCGTCGCGGACGTGGCCACGGCCTACCTCGAGCTGCGTGACTTCGACCGGCGTCTCGAGATCGCCACGCGCACCATCGAATCGAGGAAGGAGTCCATGCAGCTGGCCACGGACCGCTTCGAGGGCGGCCTCACCCCCGAGATCGACTTGCGCCAGGCCGTGGCCGAGCTGCGCCGCGTGGAGGTGGTCGTCTTCGACCTGGAGCGCCTGATCGCCCTCAAGGAGAACGAGCTGTCCGTCCTCCTGGGCCACAACCCGGGGGCCATCCCGCGCGGGCGCACGATCGACGAGCAGAAGCTGCCGGGCGCAGTGCCGGCCGGGCTCCCCTCGGCCCTGCTCGACCGCCGGCCGGACGTCCGCGCCGCCGAGCAGGGCCTGGCGGCCGCCACCGCGAACATCGGCGAGGCGAAGGCCCTGCTCTTCCCGCGCATCGCCCTGACCGGCTCCTTCGGCTTCACCAGCACGGAGTTCGACACCCTCTTCGAGGGTCCGACCAAGTCCTGGAACATCATCGGCAACCTGCTGCAGCCCATTTTCAACAAGGGCAAGAACAAGCGCCGCGTCGAGATCACCGAGTCGCGGCAGCGCCAGATCCTCTACGACTACGAGGCCACGATCCTGCAGGCCCTCCGGGAGACCGAGGACGCCCTCGTGGCCTATCGCAAGACCGGCGAGGAGCGCCGGGCCCAGGGCGAGCGCGTGGAAGCCGAGCGCAAGGTGGTGGAGCTGGCCGAGCTGCGCTACCGCGGCGGCGTCGCGGCCTACCTCGAGGTGCTGGACGCCCAGAGGTCGCTCTTCGAGGCGGAGCTGGACGAGTCGGCAACGAAGGGCAGCAACCTCATCTGGCTCGTCCGGCTCTACAAGGCCCTGGGGGGAGGCTGGCCCAGCGCGCCGGAGACCACTGCCGGCTCGGAGACGAGCGCGTCTGGCTCGTAGCGGGGCGCCCATGGCCGACGCCGCAGGCCGATCGTCCGCCCTCCGGGCCGACCTGGTCGCGGGGATCGCGCTGGCCGCGTTCGCCATCCCCGGGTCGATGGCCTACGCGGGCCTGGCCGGTTTGCCTCCGCAGGCCGGCCTCTACGCTTATCTTCTCGCCGGGCCCCTGTTCGCGCTCTTCACCAGCTCACGCCACGTGGCCGTGGGCCCCACTTCCTCGATCTCGATGATGGTCGCGGGTGCGCTGGCGCCGTTGGCCGGCGACGATCCGGTCCGCTACGGCCAGCTCGCCGCCGCCACCGCCCTGATGGTGGCGGCCATCAGCCTGGTTGCGTGGGTCCTGCGGCTGAACCAGCTCGTCAACTTCATCTCCGAGCCGATCCTCATCGGCTTCAAGGCGGGGGTCGCGCTGGTCATCGCCAGCAAGCAGCTCCCCAAGCTGCTCGGCATCGAAGCGCACGGCAGCGGCTTCTTCTCCAACATGGCCGCCCTGGCCGCGCACATCCGCGAAGCCCACCTGTTGACGGCGCTGCTCGGGCTGGGCGCGCTGGCCCTGATCCTCGGGCTCGAACGATGGCTCCCCAGCGGGGCGATCGTGCTGGGGGTGGTGGCGGCGTCCATCGCGGCCAGCGCGTGGTTCGGGCTCGCCGCCCTCGGCGTGAAGGTGGCGCACGAGGTGCCCGCCGGCCTTCCGTGGCCGGTGCTGCCGCGGTTCTCCCTCAACGACGCCGACGAGCTCCTGGGCCTGGCCTTCGCATGCTTCGTGATGGGCTTCGTCGAGACGACGGCCGTCGCGCGCACCTTCGGAATGAAGCACCGCTACCCGGTGGCGGCGCGCCGGGAGATGCTGGCGCTGGCGGCGGCCAATGTCGGCACCGGCCTCTTCCGAAGCTACCCCGTCAGCGGAGGGATGTCCCAGTCGGCGGTCAACGAGCAGGGGGGCGCCCGCTCCGCCCGGTCGCTGGTGGCCGCGTCGGCGACCATCGCCGTCGTCCTCCTGTTCCTGACCGGCCCCTTCCGCTACCTGCCGGAGGCCACCCTGGCCGCCCTCGTGCTCGCGGCCGTCTCCGGCCTCGTCGAGCGCAAGCCGTTCCGGCACCTGCGCCAGGTCAGCCCCGTCGAGTTCCGCGCCGCCTTCATCGCCCTCCTGGGCGTACTCCTGCTCGGGATCCTGAACGGCGTGATGCTGGCCGTCGTGGCGACGCTCCTGATGGTGATCGCGCGGGTGTCGAAGCCGGCCGCGAGCGTGCGCGGGCGGCGGCCGGGGACGGACGAGTTCGTGGACCTCGAGCGGCACCCCGACGCGCGCGCCGTCCCCGGCGCGCTCGTCTACCGTGTCGAGCAGCCGCTCATCTACTTCAACGTGGACCACGTACGGGACGACGTCGTCGAGCGGCTGCGCGCGGCCTCTCCCCGCCCCGGGCTCGTGGTGCTGGAGCTGTCGCTCTCGCCGCGGCTCGACCTCGCCGGCGTCAACATGCTCGGCGAGCTCGAGGAGCAGCTCCGGCTGCTGGGCGCGCAGCTCCGGCTGGCCG
>DAINRN010000444.1:0-686 GCA_036741815.1 Acidobacteriota bacterium | reverse complement strand
GGCCGAAGTCCACAGCGTGGCCCTGGAGCGCCTCCGTGCCGAGGGGGTCGCGGACCGTTTCGGCGGCGTCGGGCGGCGGGCGGCGATCGTCTCGCTGGTCGGGGACGACGGATCCGCCCTGCGCATGGCGGCCCCGTGAGCGCGCCTGCCGCCGGCTCGGACCGCGCCGGCCGCCTCCGTTGGCTCGCCTTCGGCGCGTGCGTCCTGGCCGGCTTCTGCAACGAGGCCAGCGGCGGTGCGCTCTCCCTGGCCGTCCGCGACGCGGGGGCGGAGCTCAAGGCCTCGACCGCGGCCATGCAGCTCGTTATGACGCTGAGCAAGCTGCTCTTCGGCGCCTTCATGCTGATGGGCGGCCTGCTGGGCGACACGTACGGCCGGCGCCGCGTGCTGGTGGCCGGCTGCGGCGGGGTGGTGGCCGCGTCCGCCCTGGCGGGGCTCTCGGCCACCACGGGCCAGCTCGCGGTCGCGCGCGCCCTGGACGGCCTGGCGAACGCCGCCGTGGGCCCGCTGACCCTCGCCCTCGTCATCGACCTATTCCCTGCGGACCAGGCGCCCCGCGCCATCAGCATGTTCATCGGGCTCTCCGCGCTCGGCATCGCCCTGGGCCCCCTGACGGCGGGCTCCATCATCCAGGCCTTCGGTTGGCGCGCCGGCTTCGCCGCCCCCGCGCTGGTGGGTGCCTTGGG
>DAINRN010000443.1:0-3618 GCA_036741815.1 Acidobacteriota bacterium | reverse complement strand
GCCAGCCAGCGCACGATGCCTCCGCAGAAGATGGCGGCCGTGGTCCCGATCGAGAGATAGGACCCGACGGCGAAGCTCAGCGAGCGGACGCCCAGCAGCTCCACCGCCACCACCAGGAACACCCCGAGCAGCACCAGGCCCCAGGGCAGCCGGCGGTTGAGGATGCCGTTGATGACCACCGACATGAGCCGGGCCTGGGGGGCGGGCGCCGCCTGGCTGCCGATACCCTGGATCCACTGCAGCTCCACCCGCCCCGTCTGGGGATTCAGCAGGTACTTGCCCTCGGCGATGGTGGTGGACCCGATCACGTTCAGCAGGGTGTAGGTCCGTCCGTTGTGCTCGAAGGCGATCGATTCCACGTTCACGCCTTCGCCGGGGCTGGCGGCGTTCACCGCGATGTCGGCGGGCACGAACGTCTCGAGCGCCTTGTTCATCCCGATGAGGGTGATGCCGATGGCGAAGCACGACGCGAGCACGCCCAGGAAGAGGCCCTTCTGCTGCGCGGAGGGCGTGGCCCCTACCAGGAAGCCGGTCTTCAGGTCCTGCGAGGTATTGCCGGCGTTGGCGGCGGCGATGCAGACCGTGCCCCCGATGGTGAGGGCCAGGGCGCCGTAGGCGGCGGCGGTCCACCCCGCGAGCAGGAACAGCGCGCAGGTGGCCATCAGGGTGGCGATGGCCATGCCGGAGATGGGGTTCGACGAGGTGCCGATGAGCCCGGCGATGCGCGAGGAGACGGTCACGAACAGGAAGCCGAAGACGACCACGAGCACCGAGGCCATCAGGTTGGCGAAGGCGCCGGTGGGCGCGCCCGGCACGGGCTTGAAGGTGAGGAAGGCCCACATCAGGACCACGATCACCGCCGACCCCGCCAGCACCAGCGTCATGGGGAGGTCGCGCGAGGTCCGGCCGCCCTCGGCGGGCGTGCCGCTCGACCTGCGCAGGTCCGCGGCCCCCGCCCGCAGGGCGCCGATGATGGTGGGCGTCGTCTTGATGAGGGTGATGAGCCCGGCGGCGGCCACCGCCCCCGCGCCGATGTAGCGGATGTAGTACTGCCAGAGCTGGTCGGACGTCATCTGCGCGATCGGTATCGTGCTCGGATAGATCGGGGTGGGGACCAGCGAGCCGAAGAACTTGATGGCCGGCATCATCACCAGCCAGGAGAAGACGCCCCCCGCGAAGATCACGCCCGCGATCTTGGGGCCGATGATGTAGCCCACGCCCAGGTACTCCGAGGTGATGGCCGCGCGCAGGGAGGCCCCGGGGAGCCAGCCCGGGTTGTAGGTCGGGGTCTCGCGGATGATGGCGAAGGCGTTGGAGTTCTGCAGCAGCGTGTAGAGGCTGCCGATGCCGAGGCCGTAGAAGACGCGGCTGGCGAAGGACCCGCCTTTGTCACCCGCGATGAGCACGTCCGCGCAGGCCGTGCCCTCGGGATAGAGCAGGTTGCCGTGCTCCTTCACGATGAGCTGGCGGCGCAGCGGGATCATGAAGAGCACGCCCAGGATGCCGCCGATGATGGCCAGCAGCAGGATGCGCGCGTACTCGAGCTGGAACCCCAGGAAGATCAGCGCGGGCAGGGTGAAGATGACGCCCCCGGCCACCGACTCCCCGGCCGAGCCCGTGGTCTGCACGATGTTGTTCTCGAGGATGGTGGCCTTGCCCAGCGCCCGCAGCAGCGAGATCGACAGCACCGCGATGGGGATGGAGGCGGCCACGGTCAGGCCCGCGCGCAGGCCGACGTACACGGTCACCGCCCCGAAGATGATCCCGAAGAGCATCCCCAGGATCACGGCGCGCGGCGTGAACTCGGCGACGTTCGCGGACTCGGGGATGTAGGGCTTGACCTCGGCGGCGGCGGGGGGGGCGGCGGCCTTCGTGGCGTGGGCCATGCGTTCCTCCGTTGGATGCGATGGGACGTCTTTCGGCCGGGCTTGCTCGGATCGTGCCTCACCGCGGGGGCCGCGTCAAACCGCGCCCGCTCCGTACGCTTGACCCGCTCCCGAGGCCGGGTCCTATACTGGGGGCCATGAGCCGGCGGCGTCTCGTCGCGGTCTTCATCCTGCTGATTCCGGCGATGGCGTCGACCGCCCGCGCCCAGAGCTCGCGGGGGCGATTCCTCGGCACGCCCGTGGACGTCCAGCTCTCCGACCTCGCCTCCGCCTCCGGGTCCTATTACGACCAGCTCATCCGCACCCATGGCCGGCTGGGGATGGAGGCGAGCATCGAGCGCTACTACACCCTGCAGGACAGCTTCGGGAACTCCGTCCGCATCATCCCCTATCCGGACGTGGCCGCTGCGTTCGATGAGGCCGCCCACAAGATCGTCGGCCGGGAGATGGAGGTGATCGGCCTCTTCCAGCGGACCTCCCAGAGCGGCAGCACCGTCCAGCAGATGGGCATGGCCATCCCGGGGCTCATCGAGTTCATCGAGTTCACCGGCCCGCCGGAGGAGCGCAAGGGCGATTTGAAAGTGCCGGAGGTGAGGCTCGAGGCCCTGCTCTCCCCGCCCGGCAAGCGCGACGGCCAGCTCCTGCGCGTGGTGGGGAAGTTCCGGGGCCACAACCTCTACGGCGACCTTCCCGCCCAGAGCCAGCGGCGCTCCGCGGACTGGGTCATCAAGGACGACGTGTACGCGGTCTGGGTCACCGGCCGCAAGCCCAAGGGCTCGGGCTGGGAGCTGGACGCGGGCCTCAAGCGTGACACCGGGAAGTGGATCGAGGTCATCGGCGTGCCCGAGACCATGGGCGGGGTCACCTACCTCAAGGCCGAGCGCGTGGGCCTCACCACCGCGCCGACCGCGACCGCGGACGCGCAGCCCGCGCCCCTGCCGCCGGAGCGGCCCAAGGTGCCGCCGGTCGTGGTCTTCACGCTGCCCCTGGACGGGGACCGGGAGGTCCCGAGCGACGCGCGGTTCGTCGTCCAGTTCAGCAAGGACATGGACGAGTCCAGCTTCGAGGGCCGGGTGATCGTGCGCTACGCGGGCCCGCGCCTGCCCGGGGACCGCGAGTTCGACGGGGTGAGGCTCAGCTACGACGGCGGGCACCGCGCGCTGATCGTGGACCCCGGGGACGTGCTGCGGGTCGGGCGGCGCCTGGAGGTCGTGCTCCTGCCCGGCATCGTGGACGTGGAGGGGCTCACCCTCGCGCCGCGGTCGGGCACGAACGCCCCGGGCGCCGTGGAAATCGTCAGCTACGAGATCGGGGGCTGACTTCCGTCCCGGGCCGTCCTCCTCAACACCACGATCTCCGGGTCCAGGAACTCCGCCGGCGGCCGCCGCCAGCCCTGCTGGCGGAAGCGGGCCGCGACCTCGAATCCGCCGCGGCCCGCGAGCAGCTCGCGGAAGAAGGCGGCGCGCTCCGGCTGCTGGTCGGGGTGGTCGAGGAACCGCTCGTAGTAGGACGCGGTCAGGATCAGCCAGTCCGAGGCCTCCGCCGGATAACGCCGCGCCGCGTCGGCGAAGCGGTCCGACGGGGCCATCTCGCGGGACAGGGTGGGCACCACGCGCAAGGTGCGTCCCGCCGGGACCACGGGCGCGTAGCCGGGGTTGTTGGCGATGAGGTCCACGGCCGCGGACCCGAACCGCCGCCGTCCCAATCCGCGCGCGCGCGGCCTCAACGAGAA
>DAINRN010000442.1:0-3631 GCA_036741815.1 Acidobacteriota bacterium | reverse complement strand
CCTGCCCACGATCCTGGAGACCCTCGGTCTGCCCGTGCCCGCCCCGCCGGTGATCGCGGGCCGGCCCCTGCAGCCCGTGCTCCGGGGCGGGGCGCCCGAGCCGCCGGCGGTGGCGGAGATCAGCCACCGCGGATACGTGGCCCACGGCATGCGGACGAACGCGGACAAATACATCCGGGTGTTCAGCCCCGTCCAGGCGGAGATGTACTTCGACCTGTCCCGCGACCCCAAGGAGAAGGTCAACCGCATCGAGCAGAACCGCTCACGCTCCCGGTTCCTCCAGGCGGGACTCGAGGAGGCCATGGTCGAGAACCCCTACCGCAACGTGGTGAGGATCGCGGGAACGGGCCGCTACGACCTGAAGCTGAACACCGACGGCTGGATCCAGGGCGTGGAGGCCGCGGACTTCGGCGCCACGGAGAGCTACAGCATCGAGGGGAACGGCCGGAAGCTCTACGTCCACGTGCGCCCGCGCCCGGGGCAGCCGCGCGAGGTCTCCTTCACCATCCGCCCCATGGGCGCGCCGGTGTGGCTGGAGGGGACGAGGGATGGCCGGCCCTTGAAGCCCGGCGACGTGTCCATCGCCGCCGAGGGGATCCATCCTGCGGCCTTTCCGGCGAAGCTGCCCGACATCGAGCCGCAGGACGCCTCGGACGAGGAGAAGCCCGACTGGAACGTCCTCGGGGCTCCACCGGCCGACCGCCCCGGCGTGCACCTGTGGCTGGTGATGTCTCCGGGCCGGAAGGTCATGGACATGGACAAGGAGACGCGGGAGCGCCTCAAGGCCCTGGGCTACCTGGGACGCTGACGCCGCGTCAGCGCTTGCGGGTGATCTCGAACACCATGATGAAGAACCTCGCCGGCGGCAGCGCCTCGAGCTCGCTCCGCGTCGTCTCCGGGCAGAGGATCCTCGCCTGGAGGCCGTTCTCCTCGGCCAGCTTGAACGTGAGGGAGATGCCTTCCTGGTATCCCTGGAACAGGAGCAACCGACCCGACTCGGTGAGATGGTCCCGGGCCCCGGCCAGGATGGACTTCAACAGGGCGTAGTTCTCGTCGCCGAGCGCGTACTCCCTCATCTTCCGCGGCTTGAAGTTCCGGAACGGCGGATCGGTGACGATGAGGTCGAAGGTCTCTTCGGGACGGATGACGGCGAAGGCCTCGGGGCGTTCGGGGGAGACCTCGCGCACGTCGAAGATCCCTTCGTAACCCAGCTGCCGGGCGTTGTGCCGGGCGTTGCGGACCGCGGCGGGGTTGATGTCGGTGGCGACGACGCTGCGGGCCCCCTGCCTCGCCGTGAGCAGGCCGATGAGCCCGGTGCCGGTGCCGATGTCGAGGACGGCGTCCCCCGGGTTGGCCCGGACCTCCTTCAGGCAGCCGGACTTGTTCCGGGGGCGGAAGACCGTGGGGAAGACGTCCAGCTCCGCGTCCAGCTCCGCGACGTAGACGCGGTTCGCGCTGCGCAGCTCCGCGTCGGCTGCAGGGCTCGGGCGAGCGGTCAGGGGCGGCGGAGCCGGCGGGACGGGCGCGGGCGGGGCGGGCGGGGGGGCGGTGGCGCAGGCCCACGCCAGCAGGCCGAGGAGGGCCCCGGCGACCCCGGGGAACGGCTGCGGTCTCGTGCCTGGCATGGCGGGAGCGACCCAATACTACCCTTGACACCCGGGGTTAACCGTGCTGAACTCTCGGCGGGTCAAGGGCGCGAACAATCGGTGTCCGGGGCGAAGCGGGCAAGAGAGACTGGCTGCGCGGCTCGGGACCGTGTCCGAAATCGCGACCAGGATGTCGGGCCGACCGCGGGGTCGAACCGGCGGGGAGAGCGGGTGCCTCCCTCCCCTTGCACTCATACGAGCTGATGTCATTGACGCGCCGTGAACTCATCGCGTTGGCCGCCGGAGCGGTCGCTACCCTCTGGCGCGCACGCCCGGCTTCGGCCGCTGCCCCCAACCCAACTCCGAACGGCCGGCACGTCGTGTACCGTCGGTCGTCCCGCGGACGCCGCGCCTGCCAAGCGGTCAAGATCCGCAACGCGAACCTGCGCTACAAGACGAAGCAGGCGGCCAAGGACCCCGCCCACCCGGGCGACACCTCGGTGATCGTGCCCATCGACGTGAGCCAGGCGACCTTCAAGCTGTGGTTCCCCAAGGGCGCGCACGTCGTGGATCTGCGCAGGCTCCGCACCAAGGCCTGATCTCCAACCCGGGGCGACGCACCATCGCCATCGCCATCGCCCGAACGGCGAGCGGAGCGGGATTCACTCCCGCGTAGCGAGCGGGGGTTCAAGGGGGTGCGACGCAGCACCCCCTTGCTTGATGACGAACACTGCTAGCATCAAGGAGTGGAGGACGCCCTGCGGCACGCGGTGGAGCTCTTCAACGCCGGCCGCTTCTCCGAGTTCCAGGACGCGATGGAGAAGGTCTCGTCCGCCACGCGCGCGGCCTCGGAGCGCCACTTCTACGCGCTGCTCGGCAACCTGGCCGAGGCCCTGCTCCAGGTCAGCGACGGCGACCTGGCCGACGCGGAAGGGATGATCGCGCAGGCCCTGCGCAAGCTCGACGAGTTCCTGCCCCGCTTCCGCGGGCTGAACGTGGAGGCGCTCCGCGACGACTTCCGGAACGTGCTCGTGGAGCTGCGCGAGGTCGCGGCCGGTCGCAAGACGGAATGGGCCCCCTCGCGGCTGCCCAGGTTGCGCGTCCTTCCCGAGTGACGCGCGCCGGGCTGGTCGTCTTCGATCTCGACGGCACGCTCATCGACTCCACCGCCGACCTGGCGGCCGCGGTCAACACCACGCTGGCCAGGATCGCGCCCGCCGCGCCCGCCCTGCCCGTCGACCGCATCCGCTCCTTCGTGGGCCACGGGGTGGGCATGCTGGTCGCGCGCGCGCTGGCCGAGGCGCGCGTGCCCGCGCGGCCCGAGGAGGTGCTGCCCGTCTACCTCGAGATCTACCGACGCGGGATGCTGAATGAGACGAGGCTCTATGCCGGCGTGGCCGAGGCCCTCGCCCTGTTGGAGGGATACGCGCTGGCCGTGCTCACGAACAAGCCCGGCGACATGGCCCGCACGATCCTCGAGGGCCTGGGCGTGGCGGGGCGTTTCGCGCGCATCTGCGGCCCCGAGGACGTGCCCGCGCGCAAGCCGGACCCCGCGGGCCTGCGGTGGCTGATGGCGGAAGCCGGCGCGGGCCCGGAGGCCACGGCCATGGTGGGTGATTCTCCGGTGGACGTGCGCACGGGGCGCGCGGCGTCCGTCCTGACCGTCGGCGTCTCCTACGGCCTCGACCCCGAGGGCCTGCGGGCCGAGCCCCCGGACGTCATGCTCGACGACCTGCGCGCCCTGCGCGACGTGATGCGCGGACCCCGCGCGTTGCGCTTGTGATACCCTGACGGCTCGCTGAGAGCGCTGATCCGCGCCCAGAGGCACGCATGGCCCACATCCTGGCCTGGGGCAACCCCCGGGAGATGCTCACGCGGGAGATGGTCCCCGGTCTCACCGTCCGGGACGTGCGCACGCTCGCCGACCTGCAGGCCGCCCTCGAGGACCGCGACGTCCTGATCCTGGCCGCCGCCGCGCAGCTCGAGGCGGAGCGCGAGGCGGTGACGGCCTGGGTCAAGTCGGGGGGGACGCGCCGCGCCGTGCT
>DAINRN010000441.1:1655-3637 GCA_036741815.1 Acidobacteriota bacterium | reverse complement strand
CCATGCGGGACCTGGTCGCCCGGGGCATGGAGGAGGGCGCCTTCGGCCTGTCCTCGGGCCTGGAGTACGACCCCGGCTATTACTCCACTACCGACGAGCTGGTGGCGCTGGCGGAGGTCGCGGCCCGCCGCGGCGGCTTCTACGCCTCGCACATCCGTAACGAGGCCGACGAGACGCTGCTCGCGCTGGCCGAGGCGATGGAGATCGGGTGGCGCGCGCGCATCCCCGTCCACATCTCCCACATCAAGCTGGGCACGGTCGGGGTGTGGGGCCGGACGGCCGAGGCGCTCCGCCTCCTGCACCAGGCCGCCCGCGAGAACGACGTGACCGCGGACTGGTACCCGTACAACTTCTGGGCCTCGACGACGTACGTGCTGACCCCGGGCCGCGACTTCGAGGACCGCCAGACCTGGGTGAGGGCCCTGCGCGACGTCGGGGGGCCGGAGAACGTCCTCATCACGGACTTCCCGAAGGACCACTCCTACGACGGCAAGACCCTGGCCAAAGTGGCGGAGGAGCGCGGGCAGGACGCCGCAGACGTGCTCATGGACATCGTGCGCCGCGGCAACGCCAGCATCCTCGGCACCAGCATGTCCGAGGCGGACGTGGCCGCGTTCTTCCGCGACCCGCTCGTCATGGTGTCCTCGGACGGCGGGATCGAGATCGCGCACCCCCGCGGGGCGGGGACGTACCCGCGCGTCCTCGGACGATACGTGAGGGAGCGCAAGGACGTCCCCCTCGAGACGGCGGTGCGGAAGATGACGGGGATGCCGGCCCGCCGGCTCGGCCTGGCCGACCGCGGGCTCCTGCGTCCGGGGATGGCGGCGGACGTGGTGGTCTTCGACCCGCGGACGGTCATCGACTGCTCGAGCGCTACCGACCCGCAGGCGCGTCCCGTGGGCATCGAGCACGTCTTCGTCAACGGCGTGGCCGTCGTGGAGGGTGGGAACCCTACCGGCGCGCGGCCTGGCCGGGCCCTGCGGTCACTCCCACGGAATGTCGGGCATGAACAGCCGCTCCACCGGCCGGCCCTCCACGAGGTGCGAGGCCAGGATCTCGCCGAGGTCGCTGGTCCGTACGCCCGAATACCAGACGTTGTCGGGGTAGACGGCCAGGGTGATCCCGCGGCTGCAGTGCTTGAGGCAATTGGTCCGGCTCACGATCACGCGGCCGCCCAGACCCCGCTCCTTGACCATCCGCTTGAGGGTGTCGAAGACCTCCTCGGATCCCTTCTCCCCGCACGAGCCCTTGGGGTTGTCCGGGGGCCGCGTGTTGAGGCACACGAGGACGTGGCGCTCGGGCTTGGCCATCACCGGATTCTAAGCGAGTAGGCCCGTGGAACCGATCGTCTCCACCGATTGGCTGGCGGCGCACCTGCACGACCCCGATCTGCGGATCGTAGACGTGCGCTGGTACCTGGATCCCGCCCGCCGCGGGCGCGACGCCTATGCGGCCGGCCACATCCCCGGCGCGATCTTCCTGGACGTCGAGACCGACCTCTCCGCTCCCGGCGGCGGCCGGGGCAGCCCGCGGGGCCGCCATCCCTGGCCCTCGGAGGGGCAGGTGTCGCGCGTGATGAGCGCGGCGGGCATCGGGCCCGGCGTGCGTGTCGTGGCCTACGACGACCAGGCCGGGGCGATCGCGGCGCGCCTGTGGTACCTGCTCCGGTCCCACGGCCACGAGGACGCGGCCGTGCTCGACGGCGGGATCGTGAAGTGGACAGCGGAGGGCCGGGTGGTGGACACGAAGACGCCGAAGCCGCCCGCGGCAACCTTCACCGCCCGTCTCCGCCCGGGATCGGTGATCGGCAAGGACGAGGTGGCCGCGCTCACGGATAGCCACCTGGTCCTCGACGCCCGCGCCCCGGACCGCTATCGCGGCGAGGTCGAGCCCATCGATCCGCGCGCCGGGCACATCCCCGGCGCGCGCTCGGCCCCGAGCGCAGGCAACCTCGACGCGCAGGGTCGGTTCCTCGCGCCCGA
>DAINRN010000441.1:0-1645 GCA_036741815.1 Acidobacteriota bacterium | reverse complement strand
TCGACGACCGTGTTGAAGCGGTCGTAGCGGGTGGCCGGGGTCGCGCCGTTCTCGGGCAACCTGACCGGGGGGCCGATCCCCGTCCTCCTGCCGCCGGCCGCGCTGCGGGACCGTTACGCGGCGCTGGGCGCCGATCGCGACCCGCCGGTCGTGTATTGCGGATCCGGCGTCACCGCCTGCCACGATCTCCTGGCCCTGGCCGCGGCGGGCTTCACGGGGACGCTCTACGCCGGATCCTGGAGCGAATGGAGCGCGGACCCGACGCTGCCGGTGGCGACGGGCGAGTAACGGCCCCCTAGACCGATCCGTAGGCGGGAAGCCGGTCGAGGATCTCGGCCAGGCGCGGCGCGGCCTTGTCCTTGGCGGAGAGCAGCGGCTCCGTCACCGGCCAATCGATCCCGATCTGCGGATCGTTCCACGCGATCACCAGCTCGTCCGCCGCTTCGTAGAACTCCGTGCACTTGTACTCGACCTCGCCCACCTCGGAGAGCACGCAGAAGCCGTGGGCGAAGCCGGGCGGGATGTAGATCTGGCGGAAGTTCTCCGCCGACAGGCGCGCCCCCACCCACCGGCCGACGGTGGGGGACCCGCGGCGGACGTCCACGGCCACGTCGAACATCTCGCCCGCCACCGCGCGCACGAGCTTGCCCTGCATGCGGCGGACCTGGAAGTGCAGGCCCCGCAGCGTCCCCCTGGCCGAGCGTGAGTGGTTGTCCTGCACGAAGGTGGCCGTGATGCCCGCCTCGCGGTAGCGGCGCTCGTTGTACGTCTCGAGAAAGAAGCCGCGCGGGTCGCGATGCACGACGGGCTCCACGAGGACGACGCCGGGAAGGTCGGTGGGGAGGACCTTCATCCTAGACCGGCCCCTCCTCGACCATGCGCTCGAGGTACTGGCCGTAATCGTTGTGGCGCATGGTGGCGGCGATGCGCAGCACGTCCTCGGCCGTGATGTAGCCCATCTTGAAGGCGATCTCTTCCGGGCAGGCCACCTTCAGCCCCTGCCGCTGCTCGATGGCCTGGATGAAGTTGCTGGCCTGGAGCAGCGCCTCCTGTGTGCCCGTGTCGAGCCAGGCCATGCCGCGCCCCAGCGTCTCCACGTGCAGCTCGCCCGTCCCGAGGTACGCCATGTTCACGTCGGTGATCTCGAGCTCGCCGCGGGCCGACGGCTTCAGGCCGGCGGCGATGTCGAGCACGCGGTTGTCGTAGAAATAGAGGCCGGTCACCGCGTATTGCGAGCGGGGCTGGGCCGGCTTCTCCTCCAGGCCTACCGCCCGGCCGCTGGCGTCGAACTCGACCACCCCGTAGCGCTGCGGGTCGCGGACGCGGTAGGCGAAGACCGTCGCGCCCGACCTGTCGGCGGCCCGGCGCAGGTACTCCACCAGGTTGTGCCCGTAGAAGATGTTGTCGCCGAGGGCCAGGGCCACGGGCTTGCGGCCCACGAAGTCGCGGCCGATGACGAAGGCCTGGGCCAATCCCTCCGGCCGTGGCTGGGCGGCATAGGCCACCTGGATGCCGAAGGCGGAGCCGTCGCCCAGCAGGCGCCGGAACCCGTCCTGCTCGTGAGGGGTCGTGATGACCAGGACCTCGCGTATCCCCGCCAGCATCAGCGTGGACAGCGGGTAGTAGATCATCGGCTTGTCGTAGA
>DAINRN010000440.1:0-3644 GCA_036741815.1 Acidobacteriota bacterium | reverse complement strand
CGGCCTTCTTCGCGAAGCACCTGAAGAAGTAGCGCGCGCCGCCGCGGCTCAGCGCGGCGGTCCTTTCCGTTCCCAGATCGTCAGCGGCGGGCACCGCTCGACCTCGGGGGGACAGGTCCCGTGGAACGCGGTCACCTGCACGTAGCGCCCCTCCACGGCCTCCGCCACCGCGCGGGGATAGCGCCGCACCAGGGGGGCCAGGCGACCCTCGGGCGTGGTGCTTTCGACCAGGAAGCGGACGCGCTCGCGCTCGAGGTAGCCGGCGAGGTCACGTTCGCTCACCACTTCGCGAAGGAAGGCCGCGTCGTTCGCGAGGCCGTCGAGGTTCACGACCCGGCCCCCGGCGAAGTAGCCGATGAGCCCGGAGTTCCAGCTCGCGGCCACCGCTCCCGCCTGGAGCCGCGGACGCAGCCACTCCGCAGCCTGCAGGCCTGCCGGCTGCGAGTCCGGGCTGAACCGCAGATACCACAACGCCTGGGGCACGCGGGCCACGCCCACGATCGCGAGCGCCAGCACGGCGGCGCGCGCGAGCGGGGCGTAGGCCGCCACCAGCACGCCGCCCAGGAGCGCCAGCGCGAGCAGGGAGGGCGCGCGGTACCAGTCGACCATCAGGCGAACGCTGACCTTGTCGATGATCAGCATGACCACGGCGGTGGCCGCCACGAAGGCGAACCCGCCCCCGCGCAGGGGCGGCAGCAGGCGGTGGCGCTGCCAGGCCGCGGCCGCCAGCAAGGCCAGCATGGCCAGCGTGCCGGCCAGGGGCGGCGCCAGCGACGTGACGCCCACCCAGTGCAGCAGGCGTTGCACGTGCGGCTCGAAGCCCCAGGGGAGATAGAAGAGTTGGGCCAGCTGCTGCCACGCGGACAGCTTCGTCCAGGCCGCTCCGCCGATGTGCGCTTTCACCGACGCGCTCACGGGTCCCCAGGTGCCGAACGTCCAGCGCGTCCAGGCCAGGTAGACCGATGCGCTGAGCGCGAGCGGCGCCAGGAGCGCCAGCGCGCGGCGGGCGTCCTGGCGAAGCCACGGCCAGGCCAGGGCTGCGAGGATGGGGACCGCCACCGCCCCTTCCAGGCGGGCCAGGAAGAAGAGCGCGCACCAGGCGCCCAGGTGCCACCACCGCCGCAGGGGGGCCTGGGCGTCGTCGCGCAGCGCCAGCCATTGCGTCCACACCACGGCCAACAGCCACAGCACCAGCGCGCTCTCCATGCCTCCGCGCAGGATCCGCGGCGCGCCGGGCTGCACGAGCAGGAGGAGCCCCGTCACCAGGGCCGGCCCGCGGCCGACGCTCGGGAGGAGGGCGCGGAAGACCGTCGCCGTGGTGGCCGCGACGAGCGCCGCCTCCAGGAGGAGCACCGCGCGCAGCGGCAGCACGTCGCCTGGCAGGAGCAGGAAGAACGGGACCTGCACCAAAAGCCACAGCGGGTGGAAGCCGCTCGTCCCGTGCATTCCGTCGAACGTGAAACCCGCGCCCCGGGCCACGTTGCGCGCGATCTGGAAGTAGTAGAACGCGTCGTCGAAGAACGTCGCCGCGGCCGCTTCGGCGTCGAGCACGGGCGCGACCACGGCCACGGTCAGGAAGGCCAGCAGCGCCAGCGCCCTCGCGATCCGCGTGTCGAGGTCGGGCGCGGGCGTGGCGGCGGGAGCGACGGCCATGGGCGGCGTGCGGGATCCTACCCGATGCAATTCGCGGCCGAGGAGCGGGGCATGTACACCGCCGACGGACGGGTGCGCGCGCCCGTGACGGGCCAGAACGCGTCGCCCAGCTCGGGCAGCGGCAACGGCGGCCCGTAGTCGCGGAGGACCTCGGCCTGGTAGCGCCATGGGCCGTTCGTGACGACTGCGGAGAAGCGGTGCTCGCAGAGCGCCTGGCGCATGTCGTGCTCCAGGGCGTCGGCCACGGGACCGGGCGCAAGACGGAGCAGGTCGGCGATCGCCATGGCGTGTGCGTGTGCGTGGCCGGACGCACGGGCCGCCAGGTACGGATGGCTGGGCACGAGCACGGAGGGGCCGAGCCCGGCGAGATGCGCGGTCAGCCGCTCGCCGGCCTGGCGGTCGGCCGCGGTGGGCAGCTGCGCGCGGGGGTCGGAGGCCAGCATCACGAGCTGCAGCAGCACCGCGCCCAGGAGCAGGGTCTCGAGGGGCGCGCGCCGCTCGCCGGGGGGCAGCAGCGCCCACGCCTCGTGGAGCGCGAGCCCCAGTAGCAGGGCCAGTCCGGCGCAGGCGGGCAGCAGCGCGTTCAGGTACGCACCCGAGATCATGCGCCCGAACAGGCCGGTGCCCACCATCACCGCGGCGAACGTGGCGTAGAAGCGCTGCTTCTCCCGGTCCTGCCCGCGCCGCGTCAGCAGGAATATCGCGCCCAGCACGGCGACCGGGAGCAGCGGAAGCACGTCGACCCACCAGAACGTGACGAACCGGTGGGGCAAGAGCTCGCGGCGACGGAACACGTACCACGTGTGCCAGCCGCCCGTGAGCCGGTCCATCAGCAGCGTGCCGGCCCCGATTCCCGCCGCGGCGGCGCTCAGCAGCGCGGGCGCGTGGCGCCGCCGCCAGAGCAGGTGGTGCAGCGCGAAACCGGCCACGGCCACCACCGCCACCTGCTTGGTGAAGAAGGCGAGGCAGAGCAGCGCACCGGCGACGGCCTGGGAGAGCGCCGTGCGGCCGAAGCGGATGCGGTGCATGGCCAGAAGCAGGAGCGCCAGCCAGAGCGAGTCCACTCGGCCCACGTCGAGCCAGGCGCCCGAGGCGGGGTAGGTGCCGGCGAAGGCGCCCGCGGCCACCAGCGCGGGCAGGGTGCGTCCGGTCTCGCGCCGGACGGTATCGAAGATCGCGCCCAGCGAGAGAAGCGAGGCCAGGAACGAGACGAGTCGCAGTGCGTGGAAGCCGGGACCGACCGCCTCCGCCACGGCCGCCGCGACGTAGTAGTAGAGCGGAGGGTAGGGAAACGCGACGTAGGCGAGGCTGGGCCGCGCGTACAGGGAGTAGCCGGCCAGGATGCGCTGGACCTGGACGAGAGAGCCGCCCTCCAGCCATTCCAGCTCGAACGGATACGCCATGCGCCGCAGCGCGACCGCGATGTAGAGGAGCGGGTAGGCGGCCGCAACCGCGGCGATCGCGGCCGTGAGCACGGCAGCCGACGACGTACGACCTCTCCCGCTCATTGAGGACGCCGGCTACTTGATGAAGCGATGGACGCGGAACGACCAGCGGACGGGCGCGGAGGCCGGCGGATAGCACACGCGGTCGCTGCAGACCTGGTACTCCAGCCGTCCCGTGAGCGGGAGATCGAACTCGGGCTCGTCGCGCAGGCGCTGCAGCACCGTGTAGAGCAGCGTCACGTCCTGTAGGAGGCGAAAGCGCCCTTCGTACACCGATACCGTCTCCTTGAGCGGCGCGAAGTAGAGCTGGCGCGTGGGCGGCAGCTCCGGTGGGTGGAACTCGAAGAGCGGGTTGGGGTCGGGCACGAGCCGCAGCGGCCGATAGTCGCCGCCGGTGGCGTACATGTGATGATGCGGCTCCATCTGGATCTCCAGGGCCAGCGTGAAGCGCTGGGCGGGGCGTAGGTCTGCGTTGCTGGCGCTGGTGCGCAGCAGCGCATGGCCGAGGGCCACCTCCTGCTGATGGCTCCCGGCCGCCCCCTGGTG
>DAINRN010000439.1:0-3650 GCA_036741815.1 Acidobacteriota bacterium | reverse complement strand
CGAGCGACCCGAAGGGCTCATCGAGGAGCAGGACGCGCGGCTGCACGGCCAGGGCCCGGGCCAGGGCCACGCGCTGCCGCTGGCCGCCGGACAGCTCCGAGGGCAGCCGGCCCGCGAGCCAGTCGAGCTGCACCAGCTTGAGCAGGCCCATCACGCGGTCCTGTATCTCGCCGCGCGAGGGGCGGGAGGACCGGGGCCGCACGCGCAGACCGAAGGCCACGTTCTCGAACACCGACATGTGGCGGAAGAGCGCGTAGTGCTGGAACACGAAGCCCACGCCCCGGTGCCGGGCGCCGCGCACGGTGGCGTCCTCGCCCTCGAAGAAAATCTGGCCGGCGTCGGCCTGCTCCAGGCCCGCGATGATGCGCAGCAGGCTCGTCTTCCCGGATCCGGAGGGCCCCAGCAGGGCCACCAGCTCGCCCGTGGGCACGGTGATGCTGACATCGTCCACGGCGCGGAAGGACCCGAAAGACTTCGTGACGTGGCGGACTTCAATGGACATGGCGGCGCTCCGGGGACACACGGGTCTCGAGGAAGACCTTGACCACGAGGGTGAGGATGGCCAGCAGGGTGAGCAGCGAGGCCACCGCGAAAGAGCCGGGGAGGTTGTACTCCTGGAACAGCTTCTCCACGCGCAGCGGCATGGTGTCGGTCTGGCCGGCGATGTGCCCGGAGACGACGTACACCGCGCCGAACTCCCCCATGGCGCGCGCGTTGCACAGGATGATCCCGTAGAGCAGTCCCCACTTGATGTTGGGCAGCGTGACGCGCCGGAACATCTGCCAGCCGCTGGCCCCCAGGCTGACGGCGGCCGTCTCCTCCTCGTCGCCGATGGCCTGCATGACGGGGATCAGCTCGCGGGCCACGAAGGGGAAGGTCACGAAGGCCGTGGCGAGGATGAGGCCCGGCGTGGCGAAGAGGATCTTCACGCCGTGGCTCTGCAGGAACGGTCCCAGGTATCCCTGCAGGCCGAAGACCAGCACGCGCATGCCGTCTGATGACACGGCCACCACCGAGAAGGGCAGGTCGATCATGGACGTGAGCAGCGTGCGCCCCGGGAAGCGGAAGCGCGCGATGGCCCAGGCCGCGGCCAGGCCGAAGACGATGTTGGCCGCGAGCGCCCCCGGGACCACCGTCAGCGTGAGCAGGATGGAGTGCCGTGTGTCGGGGTCGCCGAACAGGTTCCGCCAGTAGGCGGCGGCGCCGTCGGAGAGCGCGCCCGCGAAGACGTGGACCACCGGGACCACGATCAGCAGTCCCACCACGGCGGCCGCGGCCAGGACCAGGATGACGCGCAGCCAGAGGGGGTCCTGCTGCGCGTGCCGGAAGCGCGAGGGCGGCGCAAGGACGGGCGGCGTCTCAGGCATGGGCCTCGCTCCTCCGGCTCCACCGTTCGAGGGCGTTGATCACGACCAGCATGACGAAGGAGACGACCAGCAGCACCACCGCGATGGCGGTGGCCTCGCCGTAGGCGTACTCCTCGAGCCGGGCCACGATGAGCACCGGCGCGATCTCGGTTTTGTAGGGCATGTTGCCGGAGACGAACACCACCGACCCGTACTCGCCCAGCGAGCGGGCGAAGGCCAGCGCGAAGCCCGTCAGCAGCGCGGGGTACAGGGGCGGCAGGATCACGCGGCGGAACGACTGCCACCGGGTGGCGCCCAGCGAGGCGGCCGCCTCCTCGGCCTCCGCGTCGAGGTCCTCGAGCACGGGCTGCACGGTGCGCACCACGAAGGGCAGGCCGATGAAAACGAGCACCAGCACGATGGCCAGGCGGCTGTAGGCCGCCTGGATCCCCAGCGGCGCCAGGTACTGCCCCAGCCAGCCCTTCTTCACGTACAGGCTCGCGTACACGAGCCCGCCCACGGCCGTGGGAAGGGCCAGGGGCAGGTCGATGAGGGCGTCCATCAGCCGCCGCCCCGGGAAGCGGTAGCGGACGAGCACCCACGCGATGAGCAGGCCGAGGGCCAGGTTCACGGCGGCGGCCGCGAAAGACGTCCCGAAGGTCAGGGCGTAGGCCGCGCGCGTCCGCTCCGTCCACACCGCGTCCCTGAACTGGGCGGCGGTCAGCGAGCCGGCCTTGGAGAAGCAAGCCAGGATCGGGATCACCACGAGGACCGATAGATAGAACAGCGTGTACCCGAGCGAGAGCGGGAAACCGGGCAGCACCCTGCGTTTCATGCGGGTCATGGCAGCCTCACCTCGGCCTGTAGATCTTGTCGAACACCCCGCCCTCGGCGATGAACTGCTTGTGCGCGTCCGGGAAGTCGAGGGCGATCTCCTTGATCGAGAACATCCGCAGCGCCGGGAACGTCGCGGCGTGGGCCTTGAGGACGGCCTCGTTCGTGGGACGGTAGAAGTGCCGGGCGATGATCTGCTGCGCGGCGTCCGTGTAGAGGTACCGCAGGTACGCGTCCGCCACCGCCCGGGTCTTCTTGCGGTCCACGTTCGCGTCGACGAGGGCCACGTGCGGCTCGGCCCGGATGCTGATGGGCGGATAGACGATGTCGAGGTCGCCCCGGGCCTCGGCCACCTCCAGGCGCGCCTCGTTCTCCCAGGCCAGGTGCACGTCGCCCATCTCGCGCTGCACGAACGTGATGGCCGCCCCGCGCGCGCCAGAGTCCAGGACGGGCACCTGCCGGTAGAGCTTCGTGACGTAGTCGATGGCGGCCTGGCGCGAGCCGCCGCGCAGCACCACCGATCCCCACGCACTGAAGAAGCTCAGGTACCCGTTGCCCGAGGTCTTGGGGTTGGGAGTGATGACCTCCACGCCGGGCTTGACCAGGTCCGGCCAGTCCCGGATGCCCTTGGGGTTCCCCTTGCGCACCACGAACACGATGGTCGAGGTGTAGGGCAGGGAGTTGTTGGGCAGCCGCTTCACCCAGTCGCCGGTGATGAGCCCGCGCTGCGCGATGGCGTCGGTGTCGATGGTGGAGGCGAGCGTCACCACGTCGGCCTCGAGGCCCTCGATCACCGCCCGCGCCTGCGCGCTGGATCCACCGTGGGACTGCTTGACCGTGACCGCCACGCCCTTTTCCTTGCGGTATTGATCGGTGAAGGAGCCGTTGAGGTCGCGCCACAGCTCGCGTGTGGGGTCGTAGGAGACGTTCAGCAGCTCGACGGAATCGCTGGCCGCGGCGCCGGTGGCCAGCGCCATCAGCCCGCCGACCAGCGCGCGGCGTAACGGGATCTTCATCACCTTCACCTTTTCTCCGGGGCTCAGAACGAGAGCTGCAGACGGGTCTGTACGCTGTTCTCGGTGGGACGGTCGCCGCCCGCGGCCGCCCCACCGGTGAAGCGCGTCTGGTCGTAGTCGAGCACGTACTTGAGGTTGCCGTTCCAGATCCAGTTGAGTCCGGCTCCCCAGGCGCAGGCCCGCCGCACGGACCTGGCGGCGTCGGCGAACCCACCGGTGAAGGTCGCCTCGTCGACGTCCAGCCGGTTGTAGCGCGCGACGAGCTGGAGCGCGCCCCACGTGCCGGCGGACGGGACGAAGAAGCTCTTCGGCTTCACGCCGCCGTACGCCGCGTCCTCGCCGGTAAGGAGCCAGGAGCCGGTGACGCTCCAGGCGGAGTTCGTGAGCGTCGCGTTTGCGGTGGGCTGGCCCGTCTCGGCCTTCTCGACGTCGTGCCTCGCCGTCACGTGCTCGG
>DAINRN010000438.1:0-3675 GCA_036741815.1 Acidobacteriota bacterium | reverse complement strand
GCCGGCCTCCTTCGACGCCGAGAGGTAGGCCTGGGCCGCCTCCGCCCCGCGACCCGCGTTGGCCAGGGCGTCGCCGAGCTGGACCTCCAGCGTCGCCTTCTCCGAGGCCGTGCCCTTCCGCAGGTTGAGGGCAAACCGGTATAAGCCCGCGGCGCGATCGAACGCGAGGGCCTGCGAGGCCTTGGCCGCCGCCGTCGCCGCGTACTCGGCGGCGCTCTCCGCGTCGCCCGCGCCCAGATGGTGCCTGGCGAGGGTCTCGGGATCGCCCCGGCCGGTCTCGAGCAGGGCCGAGGCGAGCCGGTGGTGGCACTCCTTCAGGGAATCGGGGGAGAGACCCGCCGCCACCGCGCCGCGGATGCGGTCGTGGTAGGTCTCGACCTCGTTCCGCGCGAGCGCGCTCCGCGTCCGCACCAGGTGGGCCGCGCGCAGCGCGGCCAGGGCGCTCTCGCCCTCCTTCTCCAGGTCGGCCGCCCGGTAAACCACTCCCACCTCGATGGGCACGCCCGCGACGGCCACGATCTCCAGCAGGCGCCGGCTGCGCTCGGGCAGGCGCGAGACGCGCGTCGCCAGCGCCTGGTCGAAAGTCACGAGGCGCGGTGATGCGATCTCCGCCTCCGCCTGCGAGAAGCGCACGAGCTCCTCGATGAAATAGGGGTTGCCGCCCGACTCGCGGGCGATCGCTTCCGCGGGGACCGCCCCGCCCCGCGGCTCGCTGGTCGCGAGCGCGTGGGCCAGCTCGTGGGCTTCGGTGGCCGAGAGCTCCCCGACGACGATGTCGCGCGTCTCCAGCGTGGAGCCCGCGGCCAGGCGCTTCGGCAGGAGGGTCTTGAGCAGCGGGCTCGTCTCCGCCTCCTCGCTGCGATAGCACCCGATCCCGAGGAGCGTGGGGGGGTCGGGCGGACGGAGCAGGTCCTCGAGCAGGGCCGCGCTGTCCACGTCTCCCCATTGCATGTCGTCGATGTAGAGCACGAGGGGCCTGCGGTCGGCCAGACGCACGAACAGCTCGCGCAGGGCCGCGAACGCCCGCCGCCGCAGCTCCAGCGAGTCGGGGATCTCCAGCACCGCCCGCCGCGCCCGCGTCACCGCGCCCACCTGGCGCAGCACGGGGAACACGCGGGCCAGGGCCAGGATGTCGTGGGGCAGCAGGCCCTCGGCCTGCGCGGACGGCAGGCGCCGCAGGTACCGGCTCAAGGCGTCGATGAGGGCGTCGAGCGCCTTGTAGGGGACCGACTCGCGCTCGTAGCAGCGGCCGGCCAGCACCACCGCCTGAGGGTCCTCGCTCCTGAGCTCGTCGAGGAACCGGCGCACCAGCGCGCTCTTGCCCATCCCCGAGCTGCCGTGCACGACCACGGTCACCCCGCGGCCACCCTTCAGCACGCGGTAGGCGTCGCGCAGCGCCTCGAGGTGTTGCTCGCGTCCCACGAAGGGCGCCGCGGCCGCGGCCGCCGGCGCGGTGGGCGGGGCAACAGGTGTCGGCATCGTCGCGCCCCGCAGCATGCGTCGCACGTCCGCCCCGGAAGGCCGCTGGCCGGGGTCACGACGTAACAGGCTCCGGCAGAGCTCGTCGAGGTCGGACGGCACGTCCGCGGCGACCTCCCGCGGCGGGACGGGGTCGGACTCGCGCTTGCGCTGGATGACCTCGATCACCGTCCCCGCGAAGGGCAGTTGCCCGGTCAGGGCCTGGTACAACATCGACCCGACGTTGTACCAATCGCTGGACTGGGTGAGGGGAAGCCCGGCGATCTGCTCGGGCGACATGTAGGCGGGGGTGCCGACCGCCTCGACCGTGTGCGTCTGCGCCGGCGCGATCTCCGCCACCAGGCCGAAGTCGAGGAGCACCACGCGTCCCTCGCGGGTCACGAGCACGTTGGAAGGCTTGATGTCGCGATGCAGCTTCCCGGCATCGTGCAGGGCCAGGATCCCGTCCACGAGCTGAGTCAGCGCGTGGCGGAGGCGGTCCAGGTTCAGGGCGCCCGCGAGGACCGGCTTCGTGACCGTCCGGTTCTCCTCGCCGTGCTCGAAGAAAGCCTGGAGCCCCGAGCTGGTGGGGGAGGTCAAGGCGCTCGTGGGCCCGGACTCCGCGGGATAGGTCTCGCCGCGCACGTACCAGAGGAAGTCCACCCCGTCCACGAGCTCCATGGTGAAGAACCACTGCTCCTCGTGCGACGACAGCTCGTAGAGGGTGACGAGGTTGGGGTGGGAGACGTCGGCCAGCGCGCGGAACTCCTGCTTGAACCGGACGAGGGCCTTGGCGGCCACGTTGCGCAGTGTCTTCAGGGCGACGGGGACGTTCCGCTCCCGGTCCAGCACCCTGTACACGACCCCGTAGCCGCCCGCTCCGAGACGCCCCTGGACCGCGAACCGGTCCGTGCCGAAGAAGTCGCCGGTCTCGAGCCCGGGCATCTCGCGCACCTCGCGATGAGAAGTGCCCTGCGAGGAGGAGCGGGCCAATGCTACGCGATCCGGGCCACGAGTTCACGGTGCCCAGTCCCTGGGCACCAGCGCCCATCCATTGCGCGCTCGATCGAGCCGTCGCCCGATACGACTACGAGGGCTCAACGAGTTCGCGGCCAGGCCGAGGCTGGGCTGCCTGGCATGGGCGCTGCTATGTGTCGCGCGACGCGCCTCCGCGTCGAACGGGGGCGGAAGGGAAGGTTGAGAGATGAGAACCATGGGCGGAATCACGGCCGCGGTCTCGATGCTCCTCCTCTCGGTGCCGGCGCGCGCCGAGGTTCGCCTCGGCGCCCTGGCCGGCGCCAACGTGGCGACGCTCCACGCGAACATGGAGGATCCGGACGTCACCTTTCGCGCAAAGACCTTCCTCGCCGCGGGGGCGGTCGTGGAGATCGGCTTTTCCAGGAGCTTCGCCCTGCGGCTCGATCCGATGTACCTGGAGAAGGGTGGCGGGATCGAGCTGCGCAATTTCTTCGGCGAGGACGCCGCCGCCAGCATACGCCTCTCCTACGTCGAGCTGCCGGTGCTCCTCAAGGTCGCCAAGCCCACCGGCCGCGTGCGACCCTACTTGATCCTGGGCCCCAGCGTGGGGTACCGCACCAGCGTCCGGGTGAAGGACGAGGTGACCGGCGAGGAGGACTCCGCCGATGCGGAGGAGAACATCAAGAAGTGGGACTTCGGCCTGAGCGGAGGCGCAGGGCTGGCGGTGCCCGCGGGCCGCGCGATCGTCTTCGTCGAGGGCCGGTACACGTGGGGCCTCGTGAATCTCGACAAGGAAGACCAGGACACTACGCTGAAGAACGGAGGGGTCCAGATCCTGGCCGGCTTCACCCTCCCGCTGGGCCGCTAGGCCGCGGGGCCTGCGCCGGAGCTTCGCACGCCCCGGCGCGCGGCCAGCGTCGAGGTCGACCGCAGGAGGTCGTCCCTCACGTCGTCCAGCGTCCGGCCCGTCCTCACGGGTCGCGCGCCCAGCCACGGCCAGAGGGCGGCCGACAGGTCGTCCGGGAGGACGTTGTGGAGGTATTCCAGGGCGGTCCCCCGCAGCGCGCCATCCCCGGCGCGCCAGGCGCGCAGCGCCATCACCAGCGGCTCCCCAGGCAGGGCCAGCCCGAGCAGCCCGAACACATGCTCGAGTCCACGCGCCGAAGCCGCGGTCCGTGTCAGCTCCTCGCGGGCCGCCGAAAAGGCCATGGCCGGAGGCACGATCAGCGACGGGTCCTG
>DAINRN010000437.1:0-3680 GCA_036741815.1 Acidobacteriota bacterium | reverse complement strand
AGTACTCCCCTTCGGCGACGACCCCGGTCAGGTTGGGCGGCCAGCTCGATTGCCGTTCAGGGACCCCTGCCTTATCCTGGTTCCCGTGACCGAGACGTACTTCCAGAAGGGCTTCAACCTCAAGGCCGCGGTGGGCCCGGTCCTGGCGGAGAGCTACCACAGCTCCGTGGTGGACCGGCTGAAGGAGCTCGGCCACCAGGCCCGCGCCGGCGACCTGCGCCTGAAGCTGGCCCTGGAGTTCGGGTTCTGCTACGGGGTGGACCGGGCCGTGCAGTACGCCTACGAGACCCGCCAGAACTTCCCCGACCGCCGCATCTTCCTCTCCGGGGAGATCATCCACAACCCCGAGGTGAACGGCCGCATCGAGGGCATGGGGATCCGCATCCTGCCCGAGGCGGCCGACCCGGCCACGCGGTACCACGACGTGGAGCGGGGCGACGTCGTGATCCTCCCCGCCTTCGGCGTCCCCGTCTCCGAGATGGAGCACCTGCGCGGGAAGGGGTGCCTCATGGTGGACACCACCTGCGGCAGCGTCCTGAACGTGTGGAAGAACGTCCACAAGTACACGCGCGACGGCTTCACCGCCGTCATCCACGGGAAGCACCACCACGAGGAGACCAAGGCCACCGCGTCGCAGGCCCTGACCCACGACGGGGGCCACTACCTCTGCGTCCGCGACCGCGCCGAGGCGGAGGTGGTCTGCGACTTCGTGCGGGGCACCGTCCCCTCCGCCGAGATCCTGCGGCGCTTCGCGCACGCGGTGAGCCCGGGCTTCGACCCGGAGCGCGACCTGGCCCGCGTCGGTCTGGCCAACCAGACCACCATGCTCATGACCGAGAGCCTGGAGATCCAGGAGATGCTGCGCCGGGCCATGACCGAGCGCTACGGCGAGGCGGAGCTGGCCGCCCATTTCCGGGCCATGGACACGATCTGCTCGGCCACCCAGGACCGCCAGGACGCGGTGCTCCGGATGCTGGACGAGGGCGGCCTGGACCTGATGGTGGTCATCGGCGGCTACAACAGCAGCAACACCCAGGCCCTGGCCCGGATCTGCGCCGGCCGCCTGCCCACCTACCACATCGACAGCGCCTCGTGCCTGGAGGGCGCGGCGATCCGGCACCGGCCCACGGGCCAGCACGACGAGGTCCGGACGACACCGTGGCTGCCCGAGGGGCCCGTGCGGATCGGCCTCACCGCCGGCGCCTCCACTCCGAACAACGTGGTGGGGGACGTGGTGACGCGGCTCCTGGCCGCGCGCGGGCAGAGCGTGGAGGACTTGACCGGCGTGAGCGGCTAAGGGACCGGTTCAGAAACAACAACGGCGAGCGGCCGGAAACGACCGGCTGGAACCCTTCGACAAGACACACGCGCGCTTTCGCGCGCGTGTGTGAGATATATTTCCCCGTTCGGAGGATCCATGTTGCTCGACGGGAAGCGGGGGCTCGTCCTCGGCATCGCCAACAAGCGGTCCATTGCGTGGGGGATCGCGCAGGCCGTCTCCCGCGAGGGGGCGCGGCTGGCCGTGACGTACCAGGGCGAGCGGCTGGAGGAGAACGTCAGGGAGCTGGCCGCAGGCCTGAAGGACCCCGAGATCCTCCCCTGCGACGTGGCCCGGGACGAGGACCTCGACGCGCTGGCCGGTGCCGTGCGCGAGGCGATGGGCGGCCTCGACTTCGTCGTCCACGCCGTGGCCTATGCGCTGCGCGAGGAGCTGGACGGCGAGTTCCTGAACACCTCGCGCGAGGGCTACCGGATCGCGCAGGACATCTCGTCCTACTCGCTCACGGCGCTGGCCCGCCGGGTGGCGCCCCTGATGGAGGGCGGAGGCAGCATCGTGACCCTGAGCTACCTCGGCGGCGAGCGCGTGGTCCCGCACTACAACGTGATGGGGGTGGCCAAGGCCGCCCTCGAGGCCTCCGTGCGCTACCTGGCCGCCGACCTCGGTCCTCGCGGGGTCCGCGTGAACGCCATCTCCGCGGGCCCCATCAAGACCCTGGCCGCCTCCGGGGTGCACGGGCTCTCGAAGATGCTGGAGTACCATCGCTCTCATGCCCCCCTCCGCAAGAACACGGAGCAGGACGAGGTGGGCGACGTGGCGCTGTTCCTGGTCTCGCCCCTTTCCCGCGGCGTCACGGGCGAGGTCATCCACGTGGACGGCGGCTTCCACGTGATGGGGATGGCGGCCCTCTGATCCGGATCGGAGCATCCCTGTTGGCAAGCGTTGGGTGGCTGGCCGTGGCCCTGGTTTTCCTGCCCGCCTTCGCGGCCGCCCAGGAGCCGGCGCCGTCCCCTTCGCCCGTCCCGGCGGAGGCCGCGCCGGCCGCGCCCGCTCCGGCTCCACCCTCGCTCGCGCCGGCCGCGCCCTCGCCCGCGCCCGCCGAGGCCCCCGGGGAGAAGGCGAAGCCCGCCGACGCCACCGAGGAGGGCGACGTCCGCATACGCGCCGACACCTTCGGCGGCGAGAAGGGCCTCTACCACTACCGCGGCTTCGTGGACCTCAACACGGGCGACGTCCGCATCCAGGCCGACACGCTCGACTACAAGCAGACGACGAAGCCCGACGGCAAGGTGGAGCAGCACATCGTGGCCGAGGGCAACGTGGTGTTCATGCGCGGCGAGGAGCGCCTGGCCGGGCGCCGGATGGAGATGGACCTCGACAAGGCCACCGGCTTCTTCGAGGACGCCCGCGGCTACGTGTCGCCCGGCGTGTTCGTGGAGGCCCGGCGGATCGAGCGCGTGGACGACGACACCTACCGGATCGAGGGCGGGACCTTCACCTCCTGCGCCCAGCCCACGCCCCGCTGGAGCTTCTCCGCCGGGTCCGCGCGGCTGGAGGTGGAGGACAAGATCGTCGCCAAGAACGTGGTGTTCCGGGTCAAGCAGGTGCCGGCCCTCTACACGCCCTACTTCATGTATCCCATCCAGAGCGACCAGCGCTCCACCGGCTTCTTGTTCCCCCACTTCGGGTACTCGTCGTTCCGCGGCTTCAACGTGGGCGATGGGTTCTTCTGGGCCATGGGCCGCAGCTTCGACCAGACGTTCTACGCCGACAGCTACTCGGACTACGGCTACGGCCTGGGCCACGAGTTCCGCTACGTGCTGGGCGGGCCCTCCAGGGGGATCTTCCGGACCTACGCGTTGCACCCCCAGGCCGGCGGCCCCTGGGACTACGACCTGGACTGGAGCGCGCAGCAGATGCTGCCGGGGAGGTTTCGGGCCACGCTGCAGGTGCGGCAGTACAGCGACCTCGAGTTCCAGCAGCAGATACAGGACAGCCTGAACCTGGCCTCCACCCGCACGCGGCGGACCTCGTTCAGCCTGGCGCGCAACTTCGGCAAGGTCAATTTCCAGGCCCTGGCCGACTCCATCGAGACCTACTTCGGCGACGAACGGGCCGTGAACGAGCACCTGCCCACGGTGCGGCTCAGCCAGACCGCGCGCAAGATCGGCCGCAGCGGGGTGGTCTTCCAGTGGGAGGCCCGCGGCGAGCAGCTCGGCTTCGGAAACCAGGACCGCGTGGACCGGTTCTTCGCCGACTGTGCCGCCTACTCGGAGTGGTGGAAGCAGGCCGATACCGAGGCGGGCCGCATCCTGCCGCTCGCGGACAAGACCGTGCCGGCCCTGGACGCGCTGCACGCCAACGTCGACACCTATGCCTTGATGCTCGCGAACTCGCCTTC
>DAINRN010000436.1:0-3681 GCA_036741815.1 Acidobacteriota bacterium | reverse complement strand
GATCGTCTGGTTGCCGCCGACCTCGAGCGCCAGGATCTCGAAGTCGTAACCCGTGGCGGGCTCGAAGAACTGGGGCGGAAGCGTCAGGCTCGTCGTCGCCCCCGACACGTGGACGCTCAGCTCGGGCTTGGAGAATCCAGCGGGAGGGTCGTCCACGGGCTTCACGACGATGACCTCGTACCCCACGATCTCGACCGGCTTGCCGAATATCGACTCCGTCACCGGCTTCCAGCTGACCACGGCATTGTCGGGGTCGATCACCTGGCCCTTGGTCGGCGTGAGGATCTCGGGCCCCTTGGGGATGTCGTGGGTCAGCGTCGCGGTCCCCGTCAACACCCCTCCCGAGATGGACCTCGCCTCGAACCCGTAATCGCCTTCGGGGAAGGCCGCCAACAGCACCGGGATCGGGACCTGAGCGTTCGGAGGCTCGTTGGTCTCGAAGAAGAACTCGGTGAGCCCGAGCGCCTTCAAGGGACCTCGCGCCCTCACGTCCAGCAGGGGCTGTCTGTCCGGGCCCTCGATCTCGAGCCGCTTCCAGGGCTCTCCGTCGAGGAACACCTGGAACCCGGTGTCCTTCGCGGTGGCGTTGTGCTCGATGATGATCTTGGCGTCCTCGAGCTCCCCGCCTTCCGCGACTCCAGTGATCGGCACGAGACCGATCGCGAGGGCCGTGATCAGTCCTGCCCGCATGATTGCGTTTGCCATCGTGACCTCCTGTCTTCGGACGGCGTTGCCGTCCTCATGGCCCCCAGGGTAGGCCGGGACAGATGAACGGACGATGACGAAGGTGGCCTAGCGTCGACGTTTGCGGCCGAGCCGGCCGAGCGCGACGGCGAGGGCAGCCGCCGCGGCCGCGTTGGAACGCAGCAGCGCGCGGTTCGAGAAGACACTGGCGCCCTCGGTCAGCTCGCGCAGCCGCTCCAGGAGGAAGGGCGTGAGCGCGCGGCCGCGCACGGCCCGGCGGCCGGCGTCGGCCAGGGCGCGCTCCAGCGCCCGCTCGTAGATCTCGGCCGGCATCTCGTCCGCGATGGGGACCGGGTGGGCCACCACCACGCCCGAGCCCAGGTCGAAGTGCGCGCGCACGGCGGCGGCCAGATCCGCGGGCGTGTGGAACGAGTGGTCGACCGCGAGACCGCTGTCGCGGCGGTAGAAGGCGGGGAAGTGGTCGGTGCCCAGGCCGTAGACGGGCACGCCCAGCGTCTCGAGCGCCTCGAGCGTGCGCGGCAGGTCCAGGACGGCCTTGGCTCCCGAGCAGACCACCGCCACGGGGAAGCGGGCGAGGGCGGTGAGATCGGCCGAGACGTCGCCGGTCTGGCCGGCGTCGCGGTGGACTCCGCCGATCCCTCCGGTAGCCATCACCTCGATCCCTGCGCCGTGCGCGGCCACCACGGTGGCCGCGACGGTGGTCGAGCCGGGACCCCCGCTGGCCAGTTGCGAGGCCAGGTTGGAGAGGTTCAGCTTGGCCACGCCGGGCGTGTCCGCCAGGCGCTGGAGCTCGCGCGCCGACAGGCCTACGCGCAGACGGCCGTCCAGCACGCCGATGGTGGCGGGGAGGGCGCCGCCGCTGCGCACCACGTCCTCCAGATCCGCTGCCACGGTCAGGCCCTCGGCGCGGGGCAGGCCGTGCGTGACGAGTGTCGTCTCGAGCGCGACCACCGGCCGGCGCGCCTTCACCGCGCGCGCCACGCGGGTCGAGACCTGCCAGAGCCGGCTCATGCGCCGAACCAGGCGCCGAGCCGCCCGGCGGCCTCCTCGACCGTCGTGGCGAGGATGCGCGTCGCGCCCCAGTCCTCGATGGCGAAGCTGGCGCCCACGACGCCGCGCGCCAGCGCGCGCTCGACCCCCTCGCCGCGCAGCCAGCCGGCCAGGAAGCCGCCCGCGAACGCGTCGCCCGCCCCTGTGGGGTCCACCACGCGCTCGGCCCTCGGGTCCCATTCCGTGAATCGATCTTCGCGGACCTCGTAGAGCACTCCTCCCTGCGCGCCCCGCTTCAGGAGGGCCAGGCGTAGCCGGGATCCGTGGGGCTGCCCGCCGGCCAGCCGGCGCAGCGCGGCGCGCGGGTCGGTGGCGGCGCCGGACAGCTCCAGGTCGTCCTCGCTCAGGAAGAGGACGTCGACGCCCGCCAGCATAAGGCGCCAGTCCTCCAGGGTGTCTTCCCTGACGATCGCGTACGGATCGAGCGAGAGATGCGCGCCCGCACGTTGCCCCAGCGCGGCCAGCAGGCGTCGCTGCACGTCGAACGGCATGGGCGCGAGGTGGAAAGCGCGGGCGTCGAGCCACGGCGCGGGGATCTGCTCGGGCTCCGGCGAGACCTCGGCGTGGGTCGGGCCGTCGAGGTGGTGGATCACCTGCCGCCGGCGGCCCTCGTAGAGGAGCCACGTCCGAAGCGCGGGACGGTTCATCTCCCGCAGACCCGCGAGGTCCACGCCCCGGGCTTCCAGGGCGTCCAGCGCCGCGCGCGGATAGTCCGTGCCCCTCCAACTCGACAGGCCGGTGGGCATGCCGAACAACGCGGCGCCCAGCGAGGCGTACAGGGAGGCGCCGCCCGGCTGGCGCATGCGCGTGCGGCCGTCCGGGAAGACGAGGTCGTCCACCAGCAGGTTGCCGAGGACGACGAGGTCGGGCCTCACCCGCGCGGCGGCAAGGCGGCGAAGGCTCGCGACAGCGCCTGCGCGCGCGCGGGCTCCAGCGTGCCCGACCACACGCCGTCCTGCTTGAGCGAGCTGCCCACGATGAAGGCGTCGGCGCCGGGATAGAGTCCGACGTTCTCGGCGGTCACGCCCGAGCCGACGAGCACCGGTATCCCGACCGCCCCGCTCACGGCCTGCACGTCCGCGGGATCGGCCGGCTCGCCGGTGACGGTTCCGGTCACGATCACGCCGTCGGCCTGGAAGAACTCGGCGGCGTGCGCCGTCGCCGCCAGGTCCACGTCCGCCGTGATGGCGTGCGCGGAGTGCTTCTTCTTTATGTCGGCGAAGACCCGGACCTCCGTGGCCCCGATGGCGCGCCGGTAGCGGAGCAGCTCGCCCGCGTCCGACTCCATGAGGCCTTCGTCGGCCACGTGGCCGAAGACGAAGCCCTCCACGCGGACGAAGCAGGCGCCGCAGGCCAGGGCCACCGCCAGGGCCTCCCGGTTGGCGCCGGCCAGCACCTGGACGCCGAGCGGTACCGACACGGCCCGCCTCACCTCGCGCCCGGCCGCGGCCATGGCCGCGACGATCTCTGGCCCCACTGCGCGCTTGAGGAACGGCCGATCGCCGATGTTCTCGATCACGATCCCGTGGTAGCCGGCCGCGGCGTACACCCGCGCCTCCTCGACCGCGCGCTCCAGGATCGTTTCCAGGCTGAGGCTCGACGCCGGCGTCCCGGGCAGGGCCGGCAGATGGATCACGCCCAGGAGCGCCCGGGGCGCGTCGAACAGGGACGCAACGAGACGGTTCCGGTCCATGCTCAGGCGGGTCGCGCGAACGCGTCGCGGGCGGCCTGCACCCGCGGCCTCGCCGCGCACCCCTCGATGTGGTCGTTGACCAGGCCCATGGCCTGCATGAAGGCGTAGACCGTGGTGGGCCCCACGAACGTCCAGCCGCGCTTCTTCAGGTCGCGGCTCAGCGCGATGGACTGCTCGGTCGTCGACATGCCCAGCCGGCCCCGGACGCTGACCCGGCGCGCGCTGCTGGGCAT
>DAINRN010000435.1:0-3690 GCA_036741815.1 Acidobacteriota bacterium | reverse complement strand
CGTTGAGCGCCGGCACCAGCGCCGCCCCGGCGCCCTGCGCCAGCGGGAGCGCGGCCAGGACAAGGGCGAACGCCGCCCCGAAGAAGCCGACCACCGCGTCGTCGGAGGCGCACAGCGCCAGCCCGATCATCGGCAGGTGCAACCCCGCGACGTCGGCCACGGCCTCGACACCGAAGGGCAGGCCGCGCCGCGCCAGCCCCGCCCAGCGGCCCGGACGGGGGCGCTCCAGGCGCGCGCCCGTGGCGCGCCGCAACGCGAGGAAGGTGATCGCGACGCGCGCGGCGCCGGCCAGGTGGGCGGCCACCAGCAGCGTCACCGCTCCGCCACCGAACAGGAGCGCGAGGGTCCCGAAGACGATGAACAACGCCTGCCGCGCGGCGGCGCAGGCGGAGGCGAGGTCGAGGCGTCCCTGCGACACGAGGGCCGCGTCCAGCGTGTTGGCGAGAGCGTACAGCGGCAGACCCAGCGCCGCCACGGCCACCGCGACCAGGGCGTCGCCGCGGCGGCCCAGGACCCAGGCGACGAGCGCCACCAGGGGCACGACGCCGATCGCGAGGGCCAGCCGCAGAGCGGCGATGTCGGCCACCAGACGTCCGAGGGCGCGGCGGTCCGCCGCCATCTCACGCGAGCCGAAGCTGGCCGCGCCGGGGCCGGTCGCGACCCCGAACAGCCCCGCGAACGCCAGCGCGGCCGAGTAGCGCCCCAGCTCGGAGGCCCCCAGCCAGCGCGCGACCCAGATCCCGAAGGCAAGGGCCGCGAGCTTGAGGGCCCCCTGACTAGTGGCGGTGGAGCGGAAGCCGCGCCCCGCGGCACGCAGCGCGGCGGCCGCCGGGTCGCCTCCCACCGGGAAGCTCATGCCCCACGCCCCTGCCGCACGACGAGGTCGGTGACGAACTGCGAAACGTCTTCCTGCTCGGCCAGCATGCGGGCGCGCCCCTCGCGCCACCGCTGCCCGGTCTGCGGGTCGCCCAGCAGCGCCTCGGCCTGCTCCAACGCCTGGGCCTGGCCCCAGCGCGGATGGTCGTAGCAGAAGGCCAGGCCGTAGCGCGCGGTCAGCTCGTCGAGGTACGACCGGCGCGACGTCGAGACCACCACCGCAGGCGTCCCGAGCACGGCGCTCTCCGCGCCCATGGTCGCGCTCTCGCCGATGTACAGCCGCGCGAAGGCGAGCAGGTGGTGGACGCGGTGCAAGGGACCACGCAGGCGCAGCGGCTCCAGCTCGGCGGGCAGCGGCCCCTCGGCGCTGACGACGACGCGCCCGAAGCGGCTCAGCCGCTCCACCGCGGCCCGCACGTCGCTCAGCCCGTGGTCGAAGAAGTCGTGGCCGGAGCCCCAGGCGACGAGGCGCATGAAGACGAACGGTTCCGTCGCACTCAAGCCCGCGTCTCGGAGCGCACCGGGGTCAGGTGTAAAGTAGCGCGGGTGCAAGTAGGCCAGCTCCTTGTAGCCCGAGTAGCGGAGCTGTGGTCGCCGCAACCTGTGGGGATACGCGCGCGGCGTGCAGACCAGCGAGGCGAACGGGAAGGCGAGGGCGTTGGCCACACGCGCGTTCTCCGTGTCCGTGAATACGACGCGCGGCACACCCAGGAGCCAGGCCGGATGCACGACGAACGTCCCGCCGAACCCGCAGACCACGTCCGGCCGGCGGTCGCGCATGAGGCGGAGGAGGCGCACCTCGCGGTGCAGCAGCTCCATCGCCAGCCCTACCGCCCCGCGCCCGGCCCTGCCGATGGGCAGGCACTCCACCTTCAGCTCCGCCAGCAGCGGGAGGACGATGTCCTTGTCGCGCGCCACCACCACGACACGGTGGCCTGCCGCCCGCCAGTTTTCCATCGGCCGGAGGAAGAAGTGAACGTCGGCCGGGTGAGTGATGTCGAGGAGGATCTGCATTGCGCGCGAGGCGCCTCATGAGCGGCTCGCCCCAGCGGATCCGGGGAGGGGTCCCGCTGGCTACGCCCGCGCGGGGAGCCTAGTCGAGGGGCCGAGCGTGCGTCAAGGCACCGACACCTGCGACTACCACGACCACGACCTCACGTTCTTCCTTCAGGTGTATCGCGACCACGCCCTGGCCCGCGCCTGCCTGGCGGGCCTGCGGCGGGTGTTCCCGGGCGCGCGGGTGATCATGGTCTCGGACGGCGACGACGACCCGCGCCATGCGGCGCTGGCCGGGCGCTGGGGCGCGGAGTACGTGCGTGGGGAGCGGCTCTATGCGGTGAAGCGCGGCGGCCAGGTCGTCCAGCGCATGCTGGACCTGTTCCTGCAACGACCCTCGCCCTGGCTGTTCCGCATCGACACCGACGCCCGCGTACACCGGCGCTTCCGCTGGCTGCCGGCCGGGACCTGCGTGTTCGGCACCCTGGAGCACGAGACCCAGGCGCACCGCGAGCCCCTCGATCCGCCCTGTGTGCAGGGCGGGTGTATGGGCTTCACGCGGTCCGCAGTGGAGCTGCTGGCCTCCTCGCGGCTGTTCGTCTCCCCGGCCCTCGAGGATTGGGCCGGGACCTGGGCCACCAGCCGCGATGCCCGCGAGCGCGCGCGCAACGGGCGGGTTTCGTTCGATCACCTCGTGCGTTGGGGCTACCGCGAGCTGGCCCTGCCTCCGCGCGAGTTCGCCGAGGTGCGCTGCGTGTGGCGCGGGCGCGTGCCGAACCCCGGGCTGCGTTACGCCGTCACGCACCCCCACAAGCGATGGTGGCAGCTACCGCGGCTCTACGCCTCGCTCTGGCTCTCCAGGATGCGTACCGCCGAGCCCTGACGCGCATCGACTGAAATTCGTCAGTGGAAGGCCCGCGAGCAGCTGACCGCCTGCGCCGTCTCCACGGGACGGGCCCGCAGCGCCCGCACCGCCATCCCCTCCTGCGACTGCAGGAAGCCGTGGACCTCGAGGACGGGCGAGGACACGAGCACGTCCTTCCACTTCTCGAACTGGTCGGGACGCACGATGATGTTCACGAGCCCGGTCTCGTCCTCCAGGGTCAGGAACATGAAGCCCTTGGCCGTGCCGGGGCGCTGGCGGCAGATGACCGCGCCGGCGACGGTCACGCGCGATCCATCGGCCATACGCGGCAGGTCGATCGCGCGGAGGATGCCGCGCGCGGCCAGCGACCCGCGCTGCAGGATGAGCGGGTGCGGGCCGACGGTCACGCCCGTGCCCCTCACGTCGCTGGCCAGGCGCTCTTGAAGTGTCATGTCGCGCAGCGGTGAGGCCGGCGCCGCCTTGGCGTCGGCTTCGGCGTCGGCCTCGCGCAGCAGCGGCCCCCGCGGCCGGGCCGCCCGCTCCACCTGCCACAGCGCGCTGCGCCGCGTCAGGCCGAAGGCGTTCAAGGCCCCCACCTCGGCCAGGGCCTGCAGCTCGTCGCGGTGGAGGCCCGCGCGGTCCACCATGTCCTGGAGGGATGCGAAGGGCTGGTCGGCGCGCGCAGCCGCGATCCGCTCCCCCGCCTTCTGCCGCAGCCCCGCCACGTAGCGCAGCCCCAGCCTCACCGCGCCCTCCTCCAGCGTGCACGGCCACTGGCTGCGGGTCACGTCCACGGGGCGAAAGGCCGCGCCGTGGCGCTGCGCGTCCTTGACCAGCGTGAACGGGTGGTAGAAGCCCATGGGCTGGTTGTTGAGCAGCGCGCAGGTGAAGGCCGCGATGTGGTGCGCCTTGAGGTAGGCCGAGGCGTAGGCGATCAGCGCGAACGAAGCGCT
>DAINRN010000434.1:2515-3713 GCA_036741815.1 Acidobacteriota bacterium | reverse complement strand
CCGGTTGGGACGGATCGGTCAGGGGTTCGTAGTCACCTTGGCGAACGACCGGAGTTATAGTCGCGGACAGTGGGCAGGCTAGGCGCCGGTTGGTTGACGGTTGCCGCGATGGGCACCCCAATGCTTGCTCTGTGTGTCGCGGCTGCGACCAAGGTCCCCGCCCTCGCCGCGAGCCCAGCCGCCGAGCCACCGTACGTGGGCAACGAGGCCTGCGGGGCATGCCACGGCGAGATCTACAAACGTTACTCGCACACCGCGATGGCGCGCACGAGCGGCCCGGCGGCGCGGAACCTGATCGAGGGCTCTTTCCGGCATGAGTCGTCGGGCGTCGAGTACCGCATCTCGGTCGAGAGGGCAAAGGCCTACCTCAGCTACGAGAGGCCCGGCGATCCCGGGATGCGCGGCCGCCACGAGCTTCAGTACTACGTGGGCTCGAACACGCGCGGAAGCACCTTCCTGTTCGAGATCGAGGGCCTCCTCTATAAATCGCCGATCAACTACTACGTCCAGATCAAGGGCTGGGACATGTCGCCCGAATACCACCCTCCACGTGAGATGGAGCTGAAGCCGGCCCCTCCGGCCTGTCTCTTCTGCCACGCGAGCCGGATCCAGCCGCCGGCGCCGGGCACTACGAACCGATACGGCTCGGCGCCATTCCTGCAGGACGGCGTGGGCTGCGAGCGCTGCCATGGACCCGGCGGAGAGCACGTACGGGGCATGGGCGTCCTGGTCAACCCGGCCCGGCTCACAGGCGAGCGGCGCGACTCGGTGTGCATCCAGTGCCACCTGCCGGGCGAGGCGAGCGTGGCCCGACCCGGAAAGACGCTGGAGATGTACCGCCCCGGCGACTTGCTCTCCGACTACGCCTTGACGTTCGTCTACGACGACGCGGGGCGAGGCGCGCTGGGGGCCATAAGCCATGTGGAGGCCCTCGCGCTGAGCCACTGCGCGCGGCGCAGCGGAGGCCGGATGGCGTGTATCACCTGTCACGACCCCCACACGGCCGTGCCCGCGCCTGAGCGAGTGGCTTACTACCGCGACAAGTGCTTGTCCTGTCACGCGAGATCCTTCGCCGACCGTCATCAACAGGGCTCCCCGGATTGCATCGGATGTCATATGCCTCGCGCAGAAAGCGTGGACGGTGCCCACGTTCAAGTGACGGACCATCGCATCCGGCGTCGTGCGTGGAAGGCGGGTG
>DAINRN010000434.1:1590-2505 GCA_036741815.1 Acidobacteriota bacterium | reverse complement strand
AAGCCCGCCCGCGTCGCCGCCCCCCAGCCTCGTGCCCTTTGGGACGGCTCAGGCCGAGCCAAGGGACCTGGGGCTCGCCTACGCGCAGGTGGCGTTGCGGGGCGACGTACGCGCCTCCCAAGAGGCGCTCCGCCTGCTGACCGAGGCCCTCCCCCGGTATCCCAGAGACGCCGAGGTGCTCATCCGTCTGGGCTTCCTCTACCAGCAACTCGAGCGGAACGGGCCGGCTGGGGAGCTGTACGAACGGGCGCTTCAAACTGGCTCCGAGGCCCCGGAGGCGGCGACCAACCTCGGTGTGATCTACGCGAGCAAGGGCGATCTGAGGAGAGCGCTCGCGTTGTGGCAAGGAGTGTTCGGGAAGAATCCCGGACTGAGCGAGGCCGGCGTGAACCTGGCCGCCGGGCTATGCCAGGCGGGAGAGACGGCGAAGGCGCGGCAGACACTGGTTGAAGTGCTGAAGTATCAGGCGGACTTCGGCCGGGCCCGCGCCATGCTGCGCGAGCTGGAGAGTCGGCCCGAACGTTGCCCTGCTCCGACGCGGCCTCGAGATCGCTAGTTCTCTCGCGAGCCGGGTGGAGAGCCGCCTCCGGCGCCAGTGAGTAGCGGGCACCGCAGTCAGCGTCTCGCTTCGTGCGCAGGGGCCCCGCGAGCGCCTCTCCCTCGATAGACCACTGGCTGTCCGTATTCCTCGTCCACCGTCGCGCCGGGAGAATCCTGCGAAGCCCGGAAGGTGAGCACACGGCCGTCCATCCCGCGCTCGAAGCTTTCTTTCTTCCTGGACGGGCTCCAGGGGGCCAATCGGCGCGGCACACGTGTTACCTTTCGTACTCGTCCCGGACCAGTTGGCGCTGCACTCAGGAGCTGCCCTAGTAACGTGAGCCCCTCCCTCCAGATCGGCGCGGTCGTGCCACAGCT
>DAINRN010000434.1:0-1580 GCA_036741815.1 Acidobacteriota bacterium | reverse complement strand
GGGCATGTCGCTCGTCGCCCTGATGGCCCTCGTGCCCCCTACCGTCCGAGCCAAGCCCCCGCGCATCGAGGACCGCATCCGCGGCCGGGCCATCGCGGCCGCCTCTCCGCCCATGGAGAGCCCCGCCGTCCGCTCCGTGGCCTCCGCCACGCACATGAAGGACGAGGACCTCGTCTTCGGCGTCACCGTCTCCGGCCAGAGCCGCGCGTACCCGTGGTGGGTGGCCAAGAACTTCCACGTCGTGGACGACGTCCTGGGCGGGGAGCCGGTGGCGCTGGCCTTCTGCGAGCAGTGCAGCGGCGCGGCCGCGTTCAAGAGGACGGTGGACGGCCGCGTGCTCGTCTTCGAGGTGGCCGGCGTCTACAACGGGACCATCATCCTCCGCGACCGCCAGACCCGCAGCCTTTGGGCGCCCTTCAGCGGCCGTGCCCTCGAGGGGCCGCTGAAGGGGCGGAAGCTCGAGCGCCTGCGCCTCTCCGCGACGCGCTGGGACGAATGGACGGCCCGGCACCCGGGCGGCGACGTCGTGTGGGGCCCGCCCGTCGCGCGCGAGGGCCACGGCTCGTGGTACGAGCCCGGCAAGTGGGGGATCGTGTCCGAGATGGGATCCACGCTGCAGGCCTGGGACCCGCGCCTGCCGGAGAACGAGCTGGTGTATGGGATCGAGGCCGGGAAGGCCTATCCACTGAGATGGCTGCGCGAGCGCAAGGGGATCGTCAACGACGCCGTGGCCGGCGAGCCCGTGGTGGTGGTGGCGCGAGGCGCCCTCGACGTGGCGGGCTACGACCGGCGGGTGAAGGGCCGGGAGCTGACGTTCCTCCCTTCCGCCGGCAGCCAGGCCGTCATGAACGACGAAGAGACGGGCAGCGACTGGTCGGGGGAAGGAGTGGCGGTGGCGGGTCCGCTGCAGGGCGAGCGGCTGGAGGCGGCCGACGGCTACGTCGTCGAGTGGCATGTGTGGTCGTCTCAGAACCCGGCCGCGGAGGTCGCAGGTCTTTCGGACCTCTCGACCTCCGCGGTGCCGGCCGGCCTGACATTCCCGGCCCTGTCCCTCACGGGTCTCGACGGTCGTTCCCATGCCCTGACCTTCCCGGGATCCGTCAACGTCGTCGTCCTCTGGGCCGCCTGGTGCCCTGCGTGCAAGGACGCGCTGCCGCGGCTGAGCCGGCTCCTCGCGCTCGGGATCCCGTGTCCGAGAGCTGGCCGTTTCGACGGCGCTGCGTGGGCGAGTCGCGCCTGCGCTTTCCGACGCTGATGGTGGACGAGGAGGCCTACGACCGGCTGGACGCGCTCTGCCGGCAGGCGGGCGGGCCCGGCCTGGTCCTTCCCACGGCCTTCGTGACCGACGCGGGTGGGAAGGTCCTCTCCGTGGTCAAGGGGAAGGACGTGGACCGTCTGCCGGGTCTGGTCGAGGCCCTGCTGGACCGGAAGAAGGCCGCGGAGCGCTGACGGGCGCGCGCGGAGCCGCGGCCACGGTCGCGCGCGAGTCGGCCACGCGGGGCTTCGCGTTCGCCTGCAGCCCCGCCAGCAGCTCCACGAAGGCGCCGTTGGTCCACCCGAAGCCGACCTGGTTGGCGCTG
>DAINRN010000433.1:0-3713 GCA_036741815.1 Acidobacteriota bacterium | reverse complement strand
TCCGGGAGTTCGTGACCATCAACCCGGGCACGGAGGGCGGGGGCGCGGAGACCCGGATCGGGTCCGACAACCTCTTCATGGTGTACGCGCATGTGGCCCACGACTGCCTCGTCGGGCACCACACGATCTTCGCCAACGGGGCCACCCTGGCCGGCCACGTCGAGGTCGGGGACTGGGCGACCATCGGCGCCTTCTCCGGCATCCACCAGTTCTGCCGGGTGGGCGTGCATTCGTTCGTGGGCGGCTACACGGTCGTCACCAAGGACGTCCTCCCGTACTCGAAGACGGTGGGCAACCGGGCCTGCATCTACGGCGTGAACACCCTGGGGCTGACCCGCCGCGGGTTCCCGCCCGAGCGGGTCGCCGCCATCCGGCGCGCATACCGCGTGTTGCTGCAGAGCCGGCTCAATACCTCCGAGGCAGTGGCCCGCCTGGAGGCCTCGGGGCCGGAGAGCGAAGACGTGCGCGTGGTCCTCGACTTCATCCGCGGGTCCCGCCGCGGCGTCATCCTGAAGCGCCACAGCCGCCACCACGCCAGCGAGGAGCCGTGACCGGGGGCCCGCCGCTGGGCCTCATCGCGGGCAATGGCCGCTTCCCGTTCCTGGCCGCGGCCGGCGCGCGCCGCGCCGGGCGCCGCGTGGTGGCGGTGGCCATACGCGAGGAGGCCGATCCCTCGCTCGAGGGCGCGGTGGACGAGCTGCACTGGGTGGGCCTCGGACAGCTCGGACGGTGCATCGACGTGCTGAAGTCGGGCGGGGCGCGTGAGGCCCTGATGGCGGGCCAGGTCAAGCATAGGCAGATCTTCTCGAGGCTGGTCCCCGACCTGAAGCTCATGGGCGTGCTCGCCCGCCTGGCCGTGAAGAGCACGGACAGCCTGATCGGCGGCGTGGCCGACGCCCTGGCCAGCGAGGGCATCACGCTCCTGCCGTCGACGGCCTTCCTGGCCGACCAGATGGCGGCCGCCGGGCCGATGACGCGGCGGAGCCCGACGGGCGCCGAGGCGAAGGACATCGAGTACGGGCAGCGGGTGGCGCGCGCGCTCGGCGGGATGGACCTCGGCCAGACGGTGGCCGTGAAGGACCGGGCCGCGGTTGCGCTGGAGGCCATGGAGGGGACCGACGAGGTCATACGGCGCGCGGGCGCGATCGCGGGTGAGGGCGTGGTGGTGGTGAAGGTGGCGAAGCCGCGGCAGGACATGCGCTTCGACGTGCCGGTGGTGGGGCGGGGGACGCTCCTGGCCATGGCCGAGGCCGGGGCGGGGACGCTGGCCGTGGACGCGGGCAAGACGCTGCTCATCGACAAGGACGAGTTCCTGGCGGAGGCGGACGCCCGCGACCTCGCGGTATGGGGGATGGAGCCGAATGGCTGAGCCTATCCGAGCGGCGGTCATCGGGGTGGGCGCGCTCGGCCAGCACCACGCGCGTGTCTACGAGTCGCTGCCCGAGGCGCGCCTCGTCGGCGTGTACGACGTGGACCAGGCCCGGGCGGCCGAGGTGGCCGCCCGCCACTCCTGCCGCGCCTTCGCGCACGTGCATGACCTGCTGGCAGCCGCCGACGCGGTCTCGGTGGCCGTGCCGACCGTGGACCATCACCGCGTGGCGCGCGCGGTGATCGAGGCGGGCAGGCACGCGCTGGTCGAGAAGCCAATGACCTCGACCCTGGACGAGGCCGACGACCTCATCCGGGCCGCGCAGGCGCGGGGCGTGGTCCTGCAGGTGGGCCACATCGAGCGCTTCAACCCGGCCGTGGACGTCCTGCGCACGACCGTGTCGCAGCCCCGGTTCATCGAGGTGCATCGGCTGGGCGAGTTCTCGCCGCGGAGCCTCGACATCGACGTCGTCCTGGACCTCATGATCCACGACCTCGACATCCTGCTCAGCCTGGACGGCTCGGACGTGGCCCGCGTGGACGCGGTCGGGGTCCCTGTCCTGACCCACAAGGTGGACATCGCCAACGCGCGGGTCCGGTTCGCCTCCGGCCTGATCGCCAACCTCACCGCCAGCCGGGTGTCGGCGGAGAAGGTGCGGAAGTTCCGGGTCTTCTCGCCGCGGAGCTACATCTCGGTCGATTTCACCGCCCGGGAGGCCCGCGTCTACCGCCTCCGCGAGTCGCCGGCCGGCCCGGAGATCGACGTTCAGCGCACGGCGGCGCCCGACGAGGAGCCGCTCCGCCGTCAGCTCGCGGGCTTCGTTCGCGCGGTGCGGGAAGGCTCGGCCCCGGCGGTTTCCGGGGCCGACGGCCGAAGGGCCCTGGCTCTGGCGCTGGGCATCCTGGCCGCAATGTCCGAGAATCAGCATGCCGGCGATCAGGCTGGCACATGAGCCACCATCAAGCTGGCACGGAACCGCGAGATATCGTGGCCCGGATGCTGAGCTATCCAAAATGTTGTTGGTCTGACCTGATGCGGCGCTTCTTGCATGCTATGATGGCCGTTGTCAGAGCAGAGAAAGCAGGGTCGTGGGCAGGCTGAACCAGCGACAAGGCTTCCTGGTCTCGGCCATCGTCCACCTGGCGGTGCTGATGGCCCTGGCCAGCCGGGCGACCGCTCCCCCCACCAAGGAGCCGGAGCCCCAGCCCTCCGCCCCCCCTCCGCGAGCCGTCCTCCTGGCCCCGGATCCGGAGCTATTGCGCGAGTACTTGAGGCCGAAACCGGCTGTTCCGAAGGCACTTCCGACGCCACCACCCCCGGCCCCGAGCCGCAGGGACCGGATCAGCATTGGCCCGCCCGCCGACGTGAGGCAGAAGCAGCTGATCCTGCGTCGGGACGAAGACCTCGTCACGCCCAAGGGGACGCCGGACGCCGTGCCGAGCGTCTCTCCGCCGGCCACCCCGGCTCCGCCCAGCGCGGAAGCGTCGCAGAGCGCGCGCTGGCGGGAGCCGGTGCTCGGAGGCGAGGGATCCCCGAACCCGCCGGCGCCGCAGGCCCCGTCGATCGCCTCGTCCCTGCGGAACCTGGAGCGGCGGCTCCAGGACGCGGGGCCGCGGGGGTTGCCGACGGGCACCGGGCAGCAGATGGGGGCGCTCTTCTTCGATCCGGAGGGAGCGGACTTCACGTCCTGGATGAACCACTTCAAGAACGAGGTCTACCGGAACTGGATCGTCCCGCAGCCGGCCCTCATGGGCTTTCGGGGCCACGTGGACATCGAGTTCACGGTGGAGCGGGACGGCAGGATCAGCAGTCTCAGGATCCTGAAGTCCACGGGTACGCTCGCCCTGGACCGGGCCGCGCAGAACGCGCTCCTGGGCAGCCGGCTCATGCCGCTGCCGGCGGACTACGGCCCGGCCCGCATCACGATGCAGGGCGGCTTCTACTACAACGAAGGGCCGCAAGGCTCGTGAGCCGTCCGCCGCTCTCGCGGTTCAGGGCCGTGGCCGCGGCCCTGGCGGTGGCCGCTGGTGTGGCGGCCAGCTGCCGGTCGATCCCCGGCCGCGGACCGGCGGCCAGGGCGCCGCGCCCCGACTCCAACGCGGTCGTGCAGGCCGCCACCCTGGCCGCGGTGGCGCCTCCCGTGATCCGGGTCGGGATCCTGACGGACGTCCCGCGCGCCTCGGTGGGGGCGGACTGGGGCGTCATCGTGAGAGGCGCGGGCCCCGACGGGTCCACGCTGAGCGTGACCGTGCAGCGGGCCACCTTCATCCCCGTCGCGCCGGGAGGGCCCGGGCCCCTGCGCCTGGTGGAGACCGGCCAGGAGTTCGCGTCGGCCGCGCTCTTC
>DAINRN010000432.1:0-3719 GCA_036741815.1 Acidobacteriota bacterium | reverse complement strand
CATGGACGCTTTGTTGCAGGTCGACGCCCACCGCGCGATAGGCCCGGATCACGACGTCGGTGCAAACGCCGACGTCGGCGGGCACGTCGCCGCCCGGATACGGGATGCGGCGATAGCTCCCGTCATAGCGGACGCTCTGCGTCGTCTGTGCCACCGCCGCGGCGATGAGCCGCTCGACGAAAGCGTCCGTAGACCCCGTCGGGTACGGGACCGCCAGCACCGCCGCCAACGCCGTCTCCGCGAACGATGCCATGGCGCGCTCCCTGTTGGACCCGGCTGTGAATCCAGCCCGCCTATCATACAAAGGAAGATGAGGCGCACCGTTCGTGCGATCGTGGCGGTGGGCCTCGCGGTGGCGAGTGCCGCGACTTGCGTGGCAGAGGAGATCCCGGCCAGCGGCAAGTCTGCCCGGCGTCCGCGGGACTCCTGGACGCTGCAGTTCGGGCTGTCCCATTCCTCGTCCGACGAGGACCACTACGCGATCTCCGGCTTCCAGGCGCGCTTCAACATCTACACCCTCGACAGGGCGGCCAAGACCGATCGCCTCGGCAGCATCGGCCTGGAGGTGGGCGCCTACCCGTACCCGGTCATCTCGCGGGCCTACGTCCCGGGGCCCGACGCCGATCCCGAGACGCCCGGGAAGTACAACTTCTGGGAAGCCGTCGGGCTGAGCTATTACACGCCGCGCCTGGGCCCGGCGCAGTTCGAGGCCGGCGTGCGCCTCGCCTTCATCAGCCCCGCCGAGCGCGTGCTCACCTCACCCGACGGTTGCGGTGAGAACGGCGAAGACGCGGACTGCAACGAGTACATCAAGGAGTCGCTGAAGACGCTCGACACCATCCTCTTCCCCCCCTTCGGAGACCCGGGCATGGTCACCTTCCTGGCCGCGGCGGTGATGTACAAGAGGGTCGGGGCCCGCGTGGAGTGGGCCCAGCTCAACTCCAGCGGCTCGAACATCAACTCCCGCGGCTGGCGCTTCGGGATCACGGCGCGCTGAGCGGTCCGTCTCCCCCAACGGCCCGATCGGGATCGCTGCGCTCGGCCCGGGGTTGTCCCAGCCAGCGCATCAGCCGCGCGATCTCGTCGGGCCGCATGGGCACGCCGGCGAGCAGGCCCAGCTCCAGCACCGCACAGAGCACGAGCCCGCGCCACCGAATTCGTCGTATCCACATGATGAGACCCTCCCCGCAAAAATGAAGGACTCCGCCTCTCGAAACGTCGGACGGCGTTGTCTAGGAGACGGGCGGGGCGCGAACGGGTGGACGGTCGACGAGGAGCGCGCCCGCGGGCGCGACGTCGATCCCGGCGGGCGAACAGCGAGCGAGAGCGGGAGCGTCCGTGAGCGTGGGGACCGAAGCGAGGATGCCCGGCGCGGGATCGC
This sequence comes from Acidobacteriota bacterium, assembly GCA_036741815.1. Lineage (GTDB taxonomy): Bacteria > Acidobacteriota > Vicinamibacteria > Fen-336 > Fen-336 > DAINRN01. The sequence goes on along the minus strand of DAINRN010000432.1, from coordinate 2,338 downwards.
CCGAGGCAGGCGCGATGGCCGCGGCGAGGATCGCCACCAGGCAGAGCGTGACGACGATGACGGAGGCCCTCGGTCTCACGGCCCCAGTCTAACTCACCGCTACAGGACGCGATAGACCCGGCCGGTCTGGGATCCCTCGACGCTCTTCGAGTAAGCCAGCGCGGCGCGGGCGGCCGGCACCATCTCGAAGCCTCTGAAGAACGGCGCGAAGGCCTCGGCCGCCTCCTGGATGAGACCGGGGCTCACCGCATTGATTCGCAGGCCCCGCGGCATCTCGATGGCGGCGGCCATGACGAACGCGTTGACCGCGCCGTTGACCAGCGAAGCGGAGGACCCGCCGCGGATCGGATCGCTGTCCAGCACGCCGGTCGTCAGCGTGAAAGACCCGCCGTCCGCGACGGACTCACGCCCGATCAGTACCAGGTTGACCTGGCCCATGAGCTTGTCCCTGTTCCCGATCTCGTAGTCCTCGCCGCGCATGTCCACGAACGGGGCGAACTTGACGTGGCCGGCCGTCGAGACGACCGCATCGATGCGCCCGACCTTCTTGAATGCGGCCACCATCGACGCGGGGTGCGTGATGTCGATGCGCACGTCTCCCGAGCTCCGGCCCGCGGCGATGATGTCGTGCCGTCGGCCCAGCTCCACCGCCACCGCGCGGCCGATGGTCCCGGAAGCGCCCACGATCAAGACCTTCATATCGGCCGGCCCCAGGCCTCGATCTCGGCCCGGTGGGCGGCGTCGTGCTCCGCCATCATCGACGGCAGGTCGCAGAGGGCGACCCGGCCGACGCCCTCCTGGGTCCCGGCGTGCGTCCACTGATCCGGCCCTACGGACCGCAGCAGGGCGAGGTTGGCTTCCCGCCCCGCGCGGAAGGCCGACAGCCCCTCGTCGAGCCGGCGGGCGCGGTAATCGCGCTCGCGGGCCAGACGCGCGCCGTCGAAGTCGGGCAGGAAGGGGTCTTCCTCGCCGAGCAGACGCCGGATGCGCTCGCCGAAGCCTTCGCGCTCCAGGTCCGCCAGGTGCCAGCACTGTTCAACCGGTGAGAACGTCTCGTCGGGCCCGCTCCGCGTCGCCTCCTCGGCCGAGATCGACGCGAACCGCGCGGCCACGAAGTCCGCCATCACCGCGAGCCCGTCCATCAAGGCCTTTCGCTCCGTCCGGTCGAGCCGCAGGTACCTCATCGCGTTCCCTCCCTAAAACCACGTCTTCTCGCGGTAGCGCCGGTACTCGTCGCCGAAGGCCGCGGCCAGGACCTGCTCCTCGCGACGCCCACGGAGAAGCGTGATCGGCACGAGGGCCACACCCATGGCCAAGAGTGGCCAGATCTGCAGGGCCAGGAGCGCGCTCAGCGCCGCGATCGTCCCGAAGGCGTACACCGGATGCCGCAGCCTCGCGTACAGGCCGGACGTCACGAGCCCGCGCGCCTGGGGAGTGAGCGAGAACGCCGGCCCCAGCTGGACCCTGGCCGCGACCCATAGCGGGAACGCGATGACGGCCATGATGAGACCGGCAAGCCATGCGGTGGTGCGGGGGCCGCGGACGATCGCCGCGACGAGCACCCCCAGCCAGAAGGCGAGGTCAAACCAAAGCAGTACCTTCTTCATGACCGGTCTTGTCCAACCTTGTCCGCCTGGCGTTTCAAAGCCCCCCTTATCCGTTCCTGCGCGTCCCTCATGGCGTCCGGGCTCTCATACCGGCGGCGCGGCCAGAAGAACCCGCGCAGGCCGTCCTTTTTCCGCCGCGGGACGACGTGGATGTGCAGATGCGGGACGCTCTGGCTCACGCGGTTGTTGATGGCCACGAAGCTGCCGTCCGCCTCCATCCCGGCCTCGACGGCCGAGGCCAGGGCCCGCGCGCGCAGGAAGAGCGGGCCCACGCGATCGGGGGGCAGATCGGCCAGCGTCTCGACGTGCTCTCTGGGCACGAGCAGGCAGTGACCGGGGAAGACCGGCCGGTGGTGCAGGAAGGCCAGGCACTCGTCGTCGTCGAGGACGACGTAGCTTTCACCGCCGGCCACGATCGCGCAGAAAACGCATCCCGCCTGCACCGCCACCCCGCGAGCCTACCGCATCTGATCCGCGGGGGAAGGGCCGGCGCGGGCGAGCGTGATCGAGGCGATCGCCGCTGGCCGGACCTCGTGCGGCCCCTGGCCGCGCACCCGGCGGTAGAGGGGCGCGCGGTCGAAGCGGAGGACCAGCTCGTTCGTGCCCGCGCGAACGGCCTGGGCGGGGACCGTGAACGCGTAGTCCGCCCAGGCGGTGGTGATCGGCTGCCGGCCGACGAGCGCCCCGTTCCAGTCCAGCTCCATGAACTGCGGCTCGACCGTCTCCAGGGC
>DAINRN010000431.1:0-3721 GCA_036741815.1 Acidobacteriota bacterium | reverse complement strand
CGGCCTTCGTCTCCGCGTTCGTCCTGGACGCGCGCTTCGGCCTGGACCAGGGCTTCGACGTCTACGACGACCGGGTGGAGGCGACAGACGGCACCGCCTTCGCCTCCGGCACCAACGAGCGGCCGGCGGGACGCACGACCGACGCGGCCCTGGCCTGGATCCGGTCCCGTGACGCATCGCGCCCCTTCCTGGCCTGGGTCCATTACTTCGACGCCCACGCGCCGTACGCCCCGCCCGAGCCCTTCGCCTCGCGGTTCGCGGGATCCCTATACGACGGCGAGATCGCGTACGTGGACGCGCAGCTCGGCCGGCTGCTCGAGGGCCTCGATGCGGCGGGGCTGCGCGACAGGACGCTGGTCGTGGTCGCCGGCGACCACGGCGAGAGCCTGGGGGACCACGGCGAGCGCACGCACTCCGTCTTCCTCTACCGCTCGGCCACGCGCGTGCCGCTCGTCATCGCGAACCGGCGCCTGCTCCCGCGCCCCGCGGTGGTGGAGGGAACGGTGGTGTCGCTGGCGGACGTCGCGCCCACGATCCTCGACCTGCTGGGCGTCGAGGACCCGCCGCCGCGCGACGGCCTGAGCCTCCTGGCCACGAAGGCCGACCCGAAGCGCACCGTCTACGTCGAGTCGTTGGTCCCCTACCTGGACTTCGGCTGGGCCCCGCTCTTCGGCCTGCGCGGGCCGCGCGAGAGCTACATCCTCGCGCCGCGGCCCGAGTGCTACGACCTGCGGTCCGACCCCGAGGAGCGCCGCAACCTGCTCGGGGCGAAGGCCAAGGCGTGCGCCGCCCAGGCGCGCCGGCTCGAAGCGATGCTCACGCGCCTCCCTCCCTACGAGGTCCCGGCGGCCGGCGCGCGGGCCATCGGATCCGATACGAGGGAGAAGCTCCAGGCCCTCGGCTACCTGGGCGGCGCGGGGCCGGCCGAGCACGGGCCCCTCGCCGATCCGAAGGACATGATCGACGTGGCCGCCCTGGTCCTGGACGCCAACGCGCTCCTCTCCGGCGGGCGCCCCGCGGAGGCCCTCGAGTTCGCCCGGCGCGCCGCCGCGCGCTCGCCTCGCGACCGGACGGTCCTGAACACGCTCGCGAAGATCCACCTGCGGATGGGCCGCTTGAAGGAGGCGGAAGAGGACCTGCGGGCGCTCCTGGCCATCCAGCCGAAGGCGGACGCCTCCGTCCTCCTGGCGCAGATCCTGATCCTGGACGGCCGGGAAGAGGAGGCCGCCCGGCTCCTCGACGAGGCGGAGCGGCTCGACTCGCGCCACGGCGGCGTGCACATCGCGCGGGGCGACCTGCTCGCGCGCCAGGGCCGCAAGGAGGAGGCGCGGGCCTGCTACGAGCGGGCCCGCAAGGTGGACCCCTACCGGGCGGCCGGAGCGGCGGAGGCGCGCCTGGCCCGGCTGCGCTGACGGCGCTCGTCCGGATATACTGCGGGCCCATCTCCTAGAGAGGTCCTATGACCACCAACCATCCCCTGCTCGGCGCCCTCGGCGCGCTCCTGCTGGCGGCCACCGCCTCCAGCCTGGCCACCGCGGCGGCGCCCAAGAAGCGGCTCTCCGCCCACGACGCGGAGGCCAAGGCGCTGCTCGCGAAGATGACGCTCGAGGAGAAGATCGGGCAGATGGTGCAGGCCGAGCAGGACCAGGTCGGCGACGGCAAGGACATCGAGACCTACTTCCTCGGCTCGCTGCTGTCGGGCGGCAACTCCGACCCCAAGACGAACAGCCTGCAGGACTGGACGGACCTTTACGACCGGGTCCAGTCCCACGCGCTGAAGACGCGCCTGAAGATCCCGCTGCTCTACGGCATCGACGCCGTCCACGGCCACAACAACGTGCTGGGCGCGGTCGTCTTCCCCCACCACATCGGCCTCGGCGCCACCCGCGACCCGGCCCTCGTGGAGGAGGTCCAGCGCATCACGGCCAAGGAGGTGAGGGCCACCGGCATCCACTGGGCCTTCGCGCCCTGCGTGGCCGTGGTCCGCGACGAGCGGTGGGGACGCTCGTACGAGAGCTTCTCGGAGGACCCGACGGTGGTGGCCGACCTGGGGGCCTCGGCGGTGCGCGGGTTCCAGGGACCGGACCTGAAGGACCCGCTGCGCGTGCTGGCCTGCGCCAAGCACTACGTCGGCGACGGCGGCACCACGTACGGGTCGGGGACGGTGAAGGTCGAGAACGCGCCGGGCAAGACGCACCCCATGGACCAGGGCGACACGCGCGTGAGCGAGGCCGACCTGCGCCGCATCCACATGATGGGCTACGAGACGGCCATCAAGGAGGGCGTGGGCTCCATCATGCCCTCCTACAGCAGCTGGAACGGCGCCCGGATGTCGGGGCACAAGCACCTGCTCACCGACGTCCTCAAGGGCGATCTGGGGTTCGAGGGCTTCCTGATCTCGGACTACAACGCGATCGACGCGCTGCCCGGCGACTACCGCAACCAGATCAAGGAGTCCACCAACGCGGGCATGGACATGTTCATGGTCCCCAGCCGCTTCAAGGAGCTGTACGGCCACCTGAAGGACCTCGCGGAAAAGGGCGAGGTCCCCATGTCGCGCATCGACGACGCGGTGCTCCGCATCCTCCGCGTCAAGTACGCCATGGGCCTGTTCGAGCCCGGCTGGTCGCCGGTGGCCGACCGCTCCCTGCAGAAGAGCTTCGGGTCCGCGGAGCACCGGGCGGTGGCCCGGCGCGCGGTGCGCCAGTCGCTGGTCCTCCTGAAGAACGACAAGAAGGCGCTGCCGCTCTCCAAGACCGCCAAGCGGATCCACGTCGCGGGAAAGAGCGCGGACGACATCGGCAACCAGTGCGGCGGCTGGACGATCTCCTGGCAGGGCGAGAGCGGCCCTGTCACCACGGGCGGCACCACCATCCTGGCCGCGATGCGGGCGGCGGCCGGCGACGGGCGCATCACCTACGCGAAGGACGGCTCGGGCGCCGCGGGCGCGGACGTGGGCGTGGTGGTCGTGGGCGAGACGCCCTACGCGGAATACAAAGGGGACCGCGACGACCTGTCGCTGGCCCAGGAAGACCGGGACGCCATCGCCAACGTCAAGAAGGCGGGTATCCCGGTGGTGGTGGTCGTCGTCTCCGGCCGGCCGCTGATCCTCGGCGACGCGGCGAACATGGCCGACGCGCTGGTGGCGGCGTGGCTGCCGGGGACCGAGGGCCAGGGCGTGGCCGACGTCCTCTTCGGCGACTACAAGCCGACGGGCAAGCTGTCCTTCACCTGGCCGCGCTCGATGGCCCAGCTGCCGATCAACGTGGGCGATGCCCGCTACGATCCGTTGTTCGCCTTCGGCTTCGGTCTGACCTACTGAGCCCGGGTCGCAGCGCCCCGACCGAGCCGGAGGCAGTGTTACCCTTCGTACTCGTTCCGGAGCGAGTTGCACGGCCAGAAGCCGGAGACGAGGGGCGCGCCGATCGAGGTATGAGCGCGTCTCTCTTCAATGCACGCGCGGCGGCGAATCGACCTGAGAGGTTCACCGCTCCGAACATGAAGAATCGCGCACGAAGGCTCCTTGCCACGGCCGTCGCCACCCTGGCCGCCATGGCCCTGGTCGGCGGCTGCCGCCGCGGCGGCGGTCAGGAACAAGGGCCGCCGCCCATGGCCGTCAAGATGGTCGTGGCCAAGGCGGTGCCAATCGACGACACCACCGATTTCGTGGCGACCCTGCGCTCGCGCGACTCCGCGGCCATCATGCCGCAGGTCGAGGGAC
>DAINRN010000430.1:0-3721 GCA_036741815.1 Acidobacteriota bacterium | reverse complement strand
GGATCCTGGCCCACCTCTTGAAGGACACAACGCTCGTGGACACCTTCCGGCGCGGCGAGGACATCCACGACCGCACCTCGCGCGAGATCTTCGGGGCCTTCTCCGTCCTGTCCCCCGACGAGCAGAGGCGCCGCTCGAAGATGGTCAACTACGCTCTCCTCTACGGGAAGACGGCCTTTACCCTGGCCAAGGACATCGGGGTCTCGAAGAAGGAGGCCGAGGAGTTCATCGAAGCGTACTTCGCGCGCTACCCGTCCGTGCGGCAGTTCATCGAGCAGACGATCGCGCGCGCGCGGGAGACCGGGTACGTGCGCACGCTGCTGGGCCGGCTGCGGCGCCTGCCCGACCTGAAGGCCAAGAACTTCCAGGTACGGATGGAGGCCGAGCGGCAGGCCATGAACACGCCCGTGCAGGGCTCGGCCGCGGACCTCATCAAGAAGGCCATGATCGACCTGCACGGCGAGCTGCGCGCACGGAAGATGAGGTCCCGCCTCATCCTCCAGATCCACGACGAGCTGCTCCTGGAGGTGCCGGAGGGGGAGGCGGATGTGGCGCGCGGCCTGGTGCGGGCGATCATGGAGGGAGCCCTGCAGCTCGAGGTGCCGCTCGTGGCGGAGGCAAGGCTCGGCAAGAACTGGGCCGAGGTCCACTGACCCGCCCGGCGCCCGCGGCTTACCGCAGCGCCCGGGTTACGCGCAGCAGGTCGGGCCGCAGCAGCTCGCGGTAACCTCCCGCTTGCAGGCGCGAAACGTCACCGAGCGGACCTTCCCGAGCACGTCCTTCGCGGCCACGCCGTTGCGCGCGAGCAACGCGCCCGTCTCCTCGGGTGCCGCCTCCATCATCGCCCCGAGGTAATCGACGTCCTTCAACAGCTCGACGTCCCGCAGGCCCGCCGCTTCGAGGGCCGCGAAATAGTCTCCCCGCTGCAGGGCGCCCGAGATGCAGCCGACGTAGGCGTACACGTCCTTCTCGATCGACTCCGGCAGCGGCCCGTCCAGGATGATGTCGGAGATCACCATCCGGCCGCCGGGCTTCAGCACGCGGCCGATCTCACGGAAGACGGCCGCCTTGTCCGGCACCAGGTTGATCACGCAGTTGCTGGTGACGGCGTCGACCGAGGCGGAGTCCACCGGCAGCCGCTCCAGGCGGCCTTCGCGGAACTCCACCTGCCCGAAGCCCAGCCTCCCCGCGTTCGCCCGCGCCTTCTGGAGCATCTCCGGCGTCATGTCCACGCCGATGACACGGCCCTCCGCACCCACGCGCCTGGCGGCGAGGAAGACGTCGATCCCTGCGCCCGAGCCGAGGTCGAGCACGTGCTCGCCCGGCTGGAGCTTGAGGTGATCGACGGGGGCCCCACAGCCGAGGCCGAGGTTGGCGTCGGCCAGGCCCTGGATCTCCGCCGGGGAATAGCCGAGCGATTCCGAGAGGTCCGTGAGCGGAGTCCCGCTGCAGGGCGAGGCGGAGGCTCCGCAGCACCCATCCAGCTTGCCATCGGCGATCCGGCCGTACCTGTCGCGGACGGCGGCGACCATCTTCTCGCCCTGATCAGCACTGGCACTCATCACGGCCTCCTTTGACGTCGGCCGGGGCCTCCCGATCAGCGTCGGGCGGAAAGCCGGCCATCAAGTGATCAAACGCGCCTTCCGGGCAGCAGGACCGGGTTGCGGCGCGCACCGCCACCAGCAGGTCGCCCAGGCGCGCCACGACCGCCGCCCGCTGAGCCGGGTCGATGCGGCCGAGGATCTCCCCGGCGAACCCCTCCTCCTGGCGCTCGAGCCGGTCCGCCTTGCGGCGACCGGTGGCGGTGAGCGCGATCCTCGCCGCCCGGCCGTCGCTGCCGTCGGCCTCGCGCCTGACGTAGCCCATGTCCAGCAGCCGCTGCAGGTTGCGTGTCAGGGTGCTGGGTGCGATGCCGAGGCGCCGTCCCAGGTCGCCCATCCGCAGGGAGCCCTCGAGGCGCAGCGTCTCCAGGGTCGCGGCCTGGGCGATGGTCATGCCGCAGCAGAAGACGTCGGCCCGCTCCGAGACGGCGAAACGCCTCACGAGCGCCCTCACGTGGTGGAGCAGGCGGCGGGCGTCGGGCTCGGGCTCGGCCATGTCGTCCACAATATAGTTGTAGAGTACAACTATGTCAAGGGCCGCCGGAGGCCCCACCGCCTGCATGGTAGGATTTCGGGACCCCGTGGCGAAGCTCCTGTTCGTCTCCTACGACGGCCTGATCGGCGACATCGCCTGGGAGTGCGTCAAGGAGGGCGAGGACGTCCGCTTCTGGATCAAGGACCCCGAGGAGAAGGAGATCGCGGACGGCTTCGTCCCCAAGAGCGAGGACTGGAAGAAGGACGTCGGCTGGGCGGACGTGGTCGTCTTCGACGACGTGCTGGGAATGGGCGCGATGGCGGAGGAGGTGCGCCAGGCCGGGGTCAAGGTGGTGGGCGGGTCGCCCTACACCGACAAGCTCGAGGACGACCGCGGCTTCGGCCAGCAGGAGCTGAAGGCGGCGGGGGTGTCGATCATCCCGCAGCAGGACTTCACGTCCTTCGACGACGCGATCGCGTTCGTCAAGGCCACGCCCAACCGCTACGTGATCAAGCCTTCCGGCGAGGCCCAGAACTACAAGCGGCTGCTCTTCGTGGGTGAGGAGGAGGACGGGCGCGACGTGATCCAGGTGCTGGAGGACTACAAGCGGGCCTGGGCGGACAAGATCAAGGAGTTCCAGCTCCAGCGCCGGATCATGGGCGTGGAGGTGGCGGCGGGCGCGTTCTTCAACGGCAAGCAGTTCGTGCCCCCCATCTGCCTGAACTTCGAGCACAAGAAGCTGTTCCCGGGCGACATCGGGCCGCCCACGGGCGAGATGGGGACGTCCATGTTCTGGTCGGAGCCCAACAAGGTCTTCACGGCCACCCTGGAGAAGATGGAGTCGCGGCTGGCCCGCGAGCGCTACGTCGGCTACATCGACGTCAACTGCATCGTGAACAGCAACGGGATCTATCCCCTCGAGTTCACCGCGCGCTTCGGCTACCCGACCATCTCCATCCAGCAGGAGGGCCTGCTCACGCCCATCTCGGAGATGCTCTTCAAGCTGGCGGAGGGCAGCCTCACGCGCCTGCGCACGCGGGCCGGCTTCCAGGTCGGGGTGCGCGTGGTGGTGCCGCCCTTCCCCTATCGGGACATGGAGACCTTCCAGAGCACCTCCAAGGACGCGGTCATCCTGTTCAAGACGCCCAACCGCGAGGGCATCCACATCGAGGACGTGAAGCTCGTCAACGACGAGTGGGTCGTGACCGGCACATCCGGCGTGGTGCTGATCGTGTGCGGCGTGGGCCCGACCATGAAGCAGGCCCAGCGCCAGGCCTACAACCGCGTCCGCAACGTCATGATCCCGCACATGTACTACCGCGAAGACATCGGCGACCGCTGGTCCGAGGAGGACAGCGACCGCCTCCACGCGTGGGGGTACCTCCGGGATTGACGGCCGGCGCACGAAAATGACGTCGATGCCTTGACGGGTTGGAATAGTTGATCCTATTCTGAACCGAGGGGGCCATTGCAGGCCGAGGCACGGCCCCGGGGAGGATGACGTCATGCGCAAGAGCCTGGCGGCGGTGGTGGCGCTGGTGGCGCTGGCGGCAGCGGATCGCGTCTTCGCCCAGGAGCACCTGGTGACGCAGGCCGAGGCCCAGGCCCGGCTGGCCGAGGCCGGCGCCGCGCGCCAGGGCGATCT
>DAINRN010000429.1:1613-3722 GCA_036741815.1 Acidobacteriota bacterium | reverse complement strand
AGGGCCTGCTGGGCGCGCTCGTGGGCGGCGTCATCGGCGCGCTCGTGGTGCGCTGGGCGGGGCTCCGCTCGCTGCCCGCCGCGCACGCGGTATGGCTCGGCCTGGGGGCGGCGGCGCTGGGGGCGGCCGGAGACCTGTCGGAGAGTCTGCTCAAGCGCTGGGCGGGGGTGAAGGACTCCGGGTCCCTGTTCCCGGGCCACGGGGGGATGCTCGACCGCCTCGACAGTTTGCTGTTCGCGGCCCCCGTCCTGTACTATTACTTCGCTTTCGCCCGATGATCGGCCCCGCTCGGGGCCGTTTTGGTTTCAGGGCCACAAGGACCCTTCCCCGATGAAAGGCCTCTCCATCCTCGGCTCAACGGGATCAGTGGGCACCAACGTGCTCCGCGTGGTGGACGCCTTCCCGGACCGCTTCTCGGTCGTGGGCCTGTCCGCGGGGAGCAACGTGGAGCGCCTGGCCGAGCAGGTGGCCCGCTACCGGCCGCGCGTCGTCTCCGTGGCTACCCCCGCCGCCGCCGACGAGCTGTGCCGCCTCTTGGACCCCGGGGCGACCCGCGTGGAGGTGGGTGAGGAAGGGAGCGTCGCGGTGGCGACGCATCCGGACGTCCGGACGGTGGTGGCCGCGGCCGTGGGGGCCGTGGGCCTCGTGCCCACCTACCGGGCCCTCGAGGCGGGCAAGGACGTGGCCCTGGCCAACAAGGAGACGCTGGTGATGGCGGGCGAGCTGATGGTCGAGGCCGCGCGCGCCCGCGGGGGCCGGATCCTGCCCATCGACAGCGAGCACTGCGCCGTCCACCAGTGCCTGGACGGCCGGGAGGCGCGCGAGGTCCGCCGCCTGGTGCTCACCGCGTCGGGCGGACCGTTCCGCGGCCGCCCGCGCGAGACCTTCGCCCACGTGACCCCGCGGGAGGCGCTCAACCATCCCACGTGGTCGATGGGGCGGAAGATCAGCATCGACTCCGCCACCCTGATGAACAAGGGGCTGGAGGTCATCGAGGCGCGCTGGCTGTTCGGGATCCCCGCGGAGCGCGTGGAGGTGCTCGTGCATCCGCAGTCCGTGGTCCACTCCATGGTGGAGTTCGTGGACGGCACCGTCCTGGCGCAGCTCGGGGTGACCGATATGCGCCTGCCCATCCAGTACGCGCTGTCGTATCCCGAGCGCTGGACGGCGGCCATCCCCGGCCTGGACTTCACGCGCGGGATGCGGCTGGACTTCGAGGTGCCCGACCACGACCGGTTCCCGTGCCTCGGACTCGGCTACCGCGCCCTGGCCGCGGGGGGGACCCTGCCCTCGGTCCTGAACGCGGCCAACGAGGAGGCCGTGGCCGCCTTCCTCGAAGGCCGCATCCCGTTCACCGCCATCCCCGAGGCCATCCTGGCGGTGATGGAGGCGCACCAGACCCGGCCCGTGCGCGAGCTGCGCGACGTCCTGACCGCCGACGCGTGGGCGCGCGAGCAGGCGCGCGGCGTCATGCAGGTCTCCTGATGGACCATCTCACCACGCCCGCGGCGTTCATCCTCGTCCTCGGGGTCATCATCTTCTTCCACGAGTTCGGCCACTTCATCACCGCCAAGGCCTTCGGGATGCGGGTCTACATCTTCTCGTTCGGCTTCGGCCGCCGGCTCTTCGGGTTCAAGTGGGGCGACACCGACTGCCGCGTCTCGCTCATCCCGCTGGGCGGTTACGTGAAGCTGGAGGGCGAGCAGGACGACCTGCTGAGCGAGGACACGAGCGCCCGCGGGGACGGCCGCGACTTCGTCAGCCGGCCGCGCTGGCAGCGCTTCATCGTCTACCTGGCCGGCCCCTTCATGAACGCGGTGCTGGCGGTGGCGGTCTTCACCGCCCTCTACATGGCCGGCTTCGGCGTGGACGCGGCGCGCTACGACCGTCCGATCGTGGGCGCGGTCCAGGCGGGGTCGCCCGCCGCGGCCGCCGGCATCCAGCCCGGGGACGAGATCCTGGCCATCGACGACCAGGCGCAGGCGAACTGGGAGCAGGCCGTGTACGAGATCGCGCTCCGACCCGACCGCGAGCTCAGGCTCCGCGTCCGGCGCGGGGACAGGGACGTGGACGTTGCCGTGCGCGCCACCTCCGCCGCCCCGCACCGCC
>DAINRN010000429.1:0-1603 GCA_036741815.1 Acidobacteriota bacterium | reverse complement strand
GGTGTCCGGTGAGCCCGCGGAGAAGGCGGGCCTCGAGGCCGACGATGGGATCCTCCGCATCGACGACACCCCGATCGAGTCCTTCGACGACATCCCGCCGCTGGTGAAGGCCGCGGCCGACCGTCCGTTGAAGATGCTCGTCTACCGCGGCGGGGCCGCGCGGGAGGTGCTGGTCACGCCCCACAACAGCCTCATCGGCATCCGACCCAAGGTCATCGTGAAGCAGTTCCCCCTGGTCGAGGCGGTGCCCGCCGCCGTGGGCGAGACCTGGCGCATGACCAGGGAGACGCTGGGGATGCTCAAGGGGCTGCTCACCGCGCGCATCTCTGCCAAGGCCGCGGTGTCGGGCCCCCTGGGCATCGCGCAGGCCTCGGGCATGGCGGCGCGCGGCGGGTGGAGGCCGCTCTTCAACCTGATCGCCGGGATCAGCATCAGCGTGGGCATACTGAACCTGTTTCCGCTGGCTCCCCTCGACGGCGGCCACCTCGCGATCCTGGCGGGGGAGGGCCTGATCCGCCGCAACTTCAGCCTGGCGGTCAAGGCCTGGTTCATGAACGCCGGCTTCGGCGTCCTGCTCATGCTCATCGCGTTCGTGCTCTATTCGGACCTGAGCAAGACGGCCTTGCTGGGCAAGTACCTGCCCTAGCGGCGAAGTGGACACCCAGGTCACGGCCCAGTCCGCGGCTCTCGTCGCGCAGGCCGTGGGCGCGCTGCTCCTGGGCGGGCTGCTGCTCGGCTTCCACCGCCACTACCGCAAGGGCTACCTGTTGCCCTGGGCGTGGAGCTGGGCGTGCTTCGCCGTCTACGCCCTGGCCGAGGCCGCCGGCGCGCTCCTGGCGAACCGGCTCGACGCCGCCCATCCCGCCGCGATCGCGGTGGCCGTGCTGTCTAGTGTGGCCGGGTACCTGCAGCTCGGGTTCCTGGTGTTCGGAGCGTACGAGCTCGAGGCGGGTCGTCAGCCGCGCCGGCTGCCCAGGCGGCTGATCCCCGCCCTGGCCCTGCTCGGCCTGGCCACGGCCCTCCTCTTCGTGGGCCCGGACCAGGGCGCCTGGAGGTATTTCGTCCGCGTGGGCGTGCGCGCCATGGCCGCCTGCGCGGCCTTCGTGGTGGCCGGGCTGCGCGTCTGGGAGAGCCGGATGGACGCGGAGGAGATCGGCATCCCGCGGCTGGGCCCCAAGCTCGTGGGCGTGGGGTTCTTCGCCTACGGCCTGGCCCAGCTCCAGTACGTCGTGCTGGCGCTCGTGTCCCTGCAATGGATGCGCATGCAGCCTCCCCTCGCCCACCTGGGATGGCTGGAATTCATCCTGCAATGGGTGATGGGGCTGGGGATGGTGGTGTGCCTGCTGGAAGAGGAGCGCCGGGCCGCCGTGCGCGCCTCCGTCCAGATCGAGCACCTGGCCTACTACGACGGGCTCACCGCCCTGCCCAACCGCGAGCTTTTCATCGACCGCCTCTCCCTCGCCCTGGTGCAGTCCCACCGCGACGGCAAGAAGCTGGCCGTGCTGTTCCTGGACCTGGACCGCTTCAAGCAGATCAACGACTCCCTGGGCCACGCCGTGGGGGACGAGCTGCTGCGCGCCATGGGGAAGCGCGTGCACGAGGG
>DAINRN010000428.1:0-3742 GCA_036741815.1 Acidobacteriota bacterium | reverse complement strand
CCTCCGCGGCGCCCGACGCGTGCGTCTGGCGGCCCCCGGCGACGACCTCACGGACCTGCTCCACGCCGCCGACGCCCTGGTCACCGTGGAGTCGCTGTCCGCGGTCGAGGCCCTGGTCCTGGGCCGGCCCGTCCTCATACTGCGGATGCCCACCAACCTGCGCGCCCTCGTCGACGACGGCGTGGCCCTCGGGGTGGACGCGGGTCATGACCCCGCGCCTGCCCTGCGCCGGATCCTCTTCGATCCCGGGACGCGCGCGGCCCTCGAGGAGGCCCGACGGCGCTACCTCTCCGAGGTGGCCGCGGGGGTGGACGGCGGGGCCACCCGCCGCATCCTCGCGCTCATCGCGGACACCGCGGGTGCCTGAGCCGGAGACCGCCCGCGCGCGGCGGCGTGGTAGGGTGATAGGCCATGAAGCCGACCACTCTCACGCTCGGCGCGCGCGGCGTGGGCGAGGGCCATCCCTGCTTCGTGCTGGCCGAGGTGGCCTCGGCCCACGCCGGAGCGGCGGACGCCGCGCTCAAGATGCTCGAGGCGGCGTTCAAGATGGGAGCGGACGGCATCAAGTTCCAGATGTTCCGGTCCGAGCTCCTGGTGGTGCGCCGGCACCCGGGCCGGAAGGACTTCGACCAGATCGAGCTGACCGCGAAGGAGTGGAAGAAGGTCCTGCGCGCGGCCCGGGCCTCGGGCCTGGCCCTGCTCGTGGAGGCCTTCGACCTGCCCTCCCTGGCCCTGGCCGCCGAGGAAGGCGCCGACGGCTACAAGGTACACACCACGGACATGGAGAACCCCGAGTTCATCCGCGCCGTGGCCGCGCTGGGCAAGCCCGCCCTCTTCGCCACCGGGGGCGTGCCCGAGGAAGCGGTGCGGGAGGCGATGGACCTGGTGGGAGACGCGCCCGTGGCCCTGCTCCACGGCTTCCAGACCTTCCCCACGCCGGTGGAGGAGATCCGCTTCCGCGAGCTGGCGGCCTGGAAGGACCGCTACCGCGTGCCCGTCGGCTTCCTCGACCACACCGACGGGGGCAGCGCCTTCGCCCTCGTGGCCCCCGCGCTGGCCGCGGCCCACGGCGCCAACCTGGTGGAGAAGCATTTCACGCTGGACCGCAGCGAGAAGGGCTACGACTACCAGTCCTCGCTGAGCCCGGAGGACTTCTACCGGATGGTGGAGCTGCTGCGCCAGGCGGAGCGGGCGGCCGGGGAGGGGGCGGCCGGAGAGAGCGAGGAGGCTCGCCGGTACCACCGCACCATGGGACGCAACATCGTGGCCGGGCAACTCATCAAGCGCGGCCAGGTGCTCACCGCGGAGATGCTGGCCTTCAAGCGCACCGACGCGCGCTTCGACGCCGGCTTCCCGCCGCGCGAGGCGCACCGCATCATCGGGCGGCGGGCCGCGCGGGCCGTGCAGGCGGACGAGACCATCCGCGAGGACATGCTGGAATGAAAGCGGTTGCGGGAGGGCGCAGGCCGCGCGTGGTGGCCATCGTCTCCGCCCGCATGGCCTCCTCGCGCTACCCCGGCAAGGCGCTCGTGCCCCTGGCCGGACGGCCGCTCCTGGCCGTGCTCCTCGAGCGGGTGGCCTCGGCGCGGGGGATCGACGGCGTGGTGCTCGCCACCTCGAACAACCGCGAGAACGACGCCCTCGCCCACCTCGCCATCGAGGGCGGCTTCGCCGTCTTCCGGGGCGACGAGGAGGACGTGCTGCGCCGGCACGTGGAGTGCGCGCACGCGGTGGGGGCGGAGCACGTCGTGCGCGTCACCGGGGACAACCCGCTGACGGACATCGAGACCCTGCAGCACCTGGTCGGCCTCCACCTCGCGGGCGGGGCCGACTACACGTACGTGCCCGGCGACGCCCTTCTCATGGGGATCCTGCCGGAAGTCGTCTCCGCCGCGGCGTTGGAGCGGTCCTGGCATCGGGGTGAGGACCGCCACCGCTCCGAGCTCGTGACGCTCTACATCAAGGAGCACCGGGACGAGTTCAAGATCAGGACCTCGGAGCTGCCCGAGGGCCTCTATCGACCGCAATACCGGCTGACCGTGGACGAGGCCGAGGACGTGGCCCTGATGCAGGGCCTCTTCGAGCGCCTGGCCGCGCCCGGGAAGATCGTGACCGTCCGCGAGGCCATCGCCGTCCTGGACCGGGAGCCGGACCTGGCGCGCGTCAACGCCCACCTGCGCCACAAGGCGGCCAACCTGCGCTCGGTGGAGCTGGACGTCCGGATCGCCGGCTCCCCGCGATGAAGCCCGGGTTCGCCATCGCCGGACGAGCGGTGGGCCACGGCCATCCCTGCTACGTGATCGCCGAGGCGGGCGTGAACCACAACTGCGACGTCCAGCTCGGCTACAAGCTCATCGAGACCGCGGGCGCGGCGGGCGCCGACGCCATAAAGTTCCAGAGCTACACCGCCTCCAAGATCGCCACACGCGCGGCGCCGCGCTACTGGGTGGAGCCCGCCGACCCGAAGGGCACGCAGTGGGACACCTTCGACAAGCTCGACAAGCTCTCCGACCGCGACTTCAAGTCGCTGCTGGGGCACGCCCGCCACGTGGGGCTCACCGCCTTCTCCACGCCCTTCGACGACGAGGCGGTGGACTTCCTGGCCTCGCTCGACGTGCCCGCCTTCAAGATCGCGTCCGCCGACCTGACCTGCCACGGCCTCATCGAGCGCGCCGCCCGCGTGGGCAGGCCCATGCTGCTCTCCACGGGGACGTCGACCCTGGCGGAGGTGGAGGAGGCCCTCGAGGTGTGCCGGCGCGCCGGCAACGAAGAGGTCGCGCTGCTCCACTGCACGCTCAAGTACCCCTGCCCGCCCGAGGCCATCAACCTGCGCATGATGGAGCACCTCATGCGCGCCTTCCCGGGCGTGCCGGTGGGCCTGTCCGACCACTCGCTCGGCATCAGCGTGCCCCAGGCGGCGGTGGCGCTCGGGGCCTGCGTGGTCGAGAAGCACTACACGGTGGACAAGAAGCTCCCCGGATCGCCGGACCATCACCTCTCCGTGGACCCGGCGGAGATGCGGGCCATGGTGGACGGCATCCGCACGGTGGAGAAGGCCCTGGGCAAGGCGGAGAAGGGCCTGGAGCCGATGGTGAAGGAGGCCTTTCTCTACGCCCGCCGCAGCGTGACGTCGAAGGTGCGGATCCCCGGGGCCTCGGTCATCACCCGGGAGATGCTCACCTACAAGCGGCCGGGCACGGGGATCAGCCCGCGCCACCTGGACCTGGTAGTGGGACGCGTGGCCCGACAGGACATCCCGGAGGACACCACCATCACGTGGGAGATGGTCTGATCGCTCTGCCGATCGTCCTGGCGCGCTTCGCGCTGCTCGCGGCCCTGCTCCTTCTACCCACACGACTCCAGGCAGACGAAGTTCGCGTGACCTACCTGGCGAACGAGGGGGTGAGGATCGAGGGCGGAAGCTGTGACGTGCTCATCGACGCCCTCCTCCGCGACAGCCTCGGCGATTACGCGCGTCACGACCCCGACGTGCAGCAGCGACTGGAGGCGGCGCGGCCGCCCTTCGACCGGGTCCGGCTCGCCCTGGCCACGCATTTCCACCTGGACCACTGGGATGCCGGCGCCATCTCCCGGTTCCTTTCCAACAGCCCCGGCGCGCTCTTCGCCTCGCCCCCCCAGGCCGGCGCCATGATCCCGAGCAGCCTGAAGCCCAGGTGGCGGCCGCTGTGGCCCTCGCCCGGACAGGCCTCCGCCTCCCTGCGGGAAGCGGGCGCCGTCGTCG
>DAINRN010000427.1:0-3752 GCA_036741815.1 Acidobacteriota bacterium | reverse complement strand
GTCTTCGAGGGCCAGCAGGGCGGGAGCAAGTCGGTGGCCGACCTCGTCGGGCGCGGACGCTTCTGGGACGGAGTGGACTGGACCCGCACACGCGCCTACGCGGTGGGGCTGGGGCAGATCTACTTCAACCTGCGCGGCCGAGAATCGCAGGGGATCGTGTCGTCGGGAGCGGAGTACAAGGCCCTGCAGGACGAGATGGCGGCCCGGCTCGTGGAGCTGACCGACCCGGACACCGGCGGGAAGGTCATGCGCGCGGCCTACCGCCGCGACGACGTCTACAAGGGCGACTACATCCAGTTCGCCCCCGACCTGCAGACGGGCTTCAACGACGGCTACCGGGTCGGTTGGCAGGACACCATGGGCGGCGTGAGCCGCTCGGTGGTCGAGAACAACAACCGGAAGTGGAGCGGCGACCACTGCGCCACCGCGGCCGAGATCAGCGGCGGGGTCTTCTTCAGCAACCGGAAGCTCTCCACGACGTCGCCCCACATCATGGACCTGGCCCCCACGATCCTGAACCTGCTGGAGGTCCCGCTCCCCGGGGACCTCGACGGCAAGCCGCTGCTCTGACGTGAGGATCGCCCCCTGCCTCCTCCTCGGGGCGGCGGTGGTGGCGGCGGCGCCGGCGGGCCCCCTCCCCCAGGACGAGCGGCTGCGCAAGGTGCAGGAGCGCCGCAAGGCCCTGCAGCAGGACCTGGCCCGCCTGCGCGGGCAGGAGAAGAGCCTGCTGGGAGACGTCGAGCGGCTGGAGGTGGAGGTCCGGCTGCGGGCCGAGGAGCTGCGCGAGATCCTGATCGACCTCGCGCGCACGCAGGAGCAGAGGGACGCCACCGTGAAGCGGCTTACGGAGCTCGAGGCGCAGGTCGAGCGCGAGCGGCCGGTGCTGGCGGCCCGGGCGCGGGCCCTCTACAAGCTGGGAGAGCTGTCCTACCTGCGCCTGCTGCTCTCGGTGGACCGCCCGTCCGATTTCTTCCGCGGCTATCGGTTCGTCACGGCCCTGGCCCGCCGCGACAACGAGCGTATCGCCGCTTTCCGCGCGGACCTCCAGGCGCTGGCCGCCGTCCGCCTCGACCTCGAGGCCCGGACCCGCGAGGCCCTGGCCCTGCGCGAGAGCCGCGAGCGCGCGCGCCGCAGCCTGGACGCGGACCGGCGGCGGAAGACCGCGCTCCTGACGGAGATCGTGGAGAAGAAGGAGACGAACGCGGCGTACCTCCAGGAGCTGGAGGAGGCCGAGGCCAGGCTGAAAGACCTGCTCCAGGGGTTGGCCGAGGGCGACGTGGCCGTCCCCGTGGCCGCCTTCAAGGGTGCTCTGGCGTGGCCCGCGGAGGGCCGCGTGCGGTCGACCTTCGGGCGCCACAAGCACCCGAAGTTCGACACCTACACCGTCCAGAACGGAATCGAGATCGAGGCCCCCGCCGACTCCCCCGTGGCCGCCGTCCACGAGGGCGTGGTGGTCTTCGCCGAGCGGTTCAAGGGCTACGGGCTGATGGTGGTCGTGGACCACGGAGGAAAGCACCACTCCCTCTACGCCCACCTGGGCGAGGCCCGCGTGCAGAACGGCCAGAAGGTGGCCGCGGGCGAGATCCTGGGGACGGTGGGCGTCACCGGGCTCGAGGGCCCCGGCCTCTACTTCGAGATGCGGTTCCAGGGCCGGCCGGAGGATCCCCTGGAGTGGCTGCGGCCACCGTCCGCGCAGTAGCCTCTGGCCATTCTTTCTTTGCCCCCCCACCCTATCCCTCCCCACGTAGGGGGAGGGAACTAGACGGCTCCGCGCTTTCGTGCTCGGAGCGTACCCCTTATAATCGCGACATGAGTCCTCGCGTGCGCCTCATGGTCGCCTTCGTCTCCACCGGTTTCATCGGATACATCGCCCTCGGCTCCGTGCTGGGTCGGGTGCGCGGCGACTCGACCTACGGCCAGCTCGCGGTCTTCAACGAGGTCGTGCGCATCGTCCTGGATGCCTACGTGGACCCGGTGAACCTGGACCGGACCATGGCAGGGGCGAAGCTCGGGCTGACCGAGGCCCTGGACGGCGACAGCGCCTACCTGGAGCCGGAGGAGTTCCGCGCGTACCAGCAGCCGACCAAGGACGACGGAGACGTGGGGCTGCTGCTCTCCCGGCGCTTCTCGTTCCTGATGGTCGTACAGGCGCGCGCGGGGAGCCCCGCGGACAAGGCCGGCGTCAAGGCCGGCGACATCATCAAGACCATCGACGGGCGCCACACCCGGCCGTTGCCGGCGCCCGTGGGCCAGCGCCTGCTGCGCGGCGCCCCGGGCTCGGTGGTGAAGCTGACGCTGCTGCGCGCCGGCGCCGACCCCATCGACCTCTCGCTCACCCGGGAGCGCCTCGTCCCCGCGCCTCCGCGCAGCCGGGTCCTCGAGGACGGGGCGGGCTACCTGAAGGTGCCGGAGTTCCCGTCCCGCGTGGCGGACGACATTCGCGGCGAGCTGCTCGCGCTGCGCCGCGGCGGGGCGCGGAGGCTGGTGCTCGACCTGCGCGATTCGGGGGACGGCGCGCCCGCGGAGGCGGCGAAGGTGGCCGAGCTGTTCCTGCACGGCGGCGTGGTCTCGCGCCTGAGCGGCAACAAGATGGCCGAGCAGGTGCTGACCGCCGACCCCTCGCGCTCCGCCTGGGACCTGCCCATGGCGGTGCTGGTGGACACGGGCACGGCCGGGCCGGGCGAGATCGTGGCCGCCGCGCTGCTCGACGCCGGCCGGGCACCGCTGGTGGGCGAGCACACCTTCGGACGCGCCGCGGTGCAGAAGGCCGTGGCCCTCCCCGAAGGCGGCCTGGTGGTCACGGTGGGCAAGTACGTCTCCCCCAAGGGCAACCCGATCCACGGGAAGGGCCTGGAGCCGACGGTGGCGGTAGAGCCCAACGCGGAGGAAGACGTCCCCGAAGGCGCCCCGCCACGGGACCTCATCCTGGAGAAGGCCCTCGAGGTCCTGAAGGCCGAGGCCGACAAGAAGAAGGCCGCATGAACAAGGGGCAGCTCGTCGCCCGCATGGCTCGCGACGCCCGGCTCACCAAGGCCGCGGCCCTGCGAGCGCTCGACGCCTTCCTGGACAACGTCACCCGCACCCTGAAGAAGGGGGAGAAGGTGACGCTGGTGGACTTCGGGACCTTCCGGCCCACGCGCCGCCGCGCGCGGGTCGTCCTCAATCCCAAGACCGGCGCGCCCGTGAAGATCGCCGCCCGCCGGGTGGCCCGCTTCTACGTGGGCAAGGGCCTGAAGGACATCGTCAAGTAGCGCCGCCGCCCTAACGGATCTCGAACTCCGCTTCCTTCGTGTAGTCCTTCTGCGCCAGGTTGTCGCGCACCTTCATGCGCACCCGGTACTTTCCGGGGGCGTACTTCGCCAGGGGAACGGGGCCCACGCCCGGCGTGGCGGTGGGGGTGTCGTAGCTCTGGTCCTGCGCCTGGGCCACCACCTTGCCGTCCTTCGTGATCGTGAAGCCGACGCTGACCGAGGCCTTGGCCGGCGCGGCAGCAGCGTCAGGCGCCGCGGCCGCGTCGGGGCCGGCGGCGGGAGGCTCCGCGATCCTGGCGTTGTACAGCACGCCCAGGAGCATGATCGAGTCGGCGGGGTGGAAGACGTTGTCGAAGTGCGGCATCAGGCGGGTGTTCCCCAGCGAGAAGGCCCAGTAGGGGTCCGTGGGGCTGACCGTCACGCCCTCCTGGACGTCTTCCAGGATCATGAGGTCCGACACCGCCAGCTCGTCGGTGCCGAAGCCGATCACGAAGCCGGCGA
>DAINRN010000426.1:0-3757 GCA_036741815.1 Acidobacteriota bacterium | reverse complement strand
CCGGCAGCACACCGGGCAGTCCTCGTAATAGCTCTGCTCGGTCGCGGCCGTGGTGTCCACGCCGATGGCCACCGCCTCGCCGCACGATGGGCAGTCCACGATCACGTCTTCGACCAGGGTCCGGTCCGTCACGGCTCCGTCCCCGGGCCCCGGACCGACGCCATGTAGACGTAGTGGAAGGCCGACGCCACCGTCAGTAGCAGGGTGACGCCGAACAGATAGCGCGCCGCGGGCTGGGGCGCTTCCATGGCGTTCAGCAGGAGCACGACGCCCACCGTCAGTAGCTGGCTGCCCGTGCACAGCTTGCCCAGGAGGGACGGATAGAAGACGCGCCGGCCCAGGGTCAGGTTCACGATGGTGACGCTCGCCAGGATGATCGCATCGCGGGAGAGCGTGACCACCGTGAGCCACTGTGGAATGGGCTGCCGCAGGCCCGGCCCCCAGGTAAGGGCCACGAAGGACGCGCTCAGCAGGACCTTGTCCGCCACCGGGTCGAGCATGGCCCCGAGGGTCGTCTGCTGGTGGCCCCATCGCGCGATGAGCCCGTCCAGCAGGTCGGTGGCCCCCGCCACCACGAAGACCACGAGGGCCCACTGCAGCTTCCGGGTGAGGACCAGGATCACCAGCAGCGGGACCAGCGCCATGCGCAGGATGGTGAGCTGGTTCGCGATCGTGAAGACGGGCGTGGACATCGCGGGCGGAGAGGCTGAGTGTGACAAAAAAAGGGCCGCCGCGCGAGGCGGCGGCCCGTTGGACCGGCCGAGCGGGAGAGCGGGAGAGAGGGTTGCGGTTACGGCTCCAGCTCGTCCTTCTTCGCCACGAGCTTGGCCACCAGCTCCTTGCACGCCATGGCCTGGGCCTCGCCGATGGCGCTGGCCTTGTAATCGCTGGAGCTCATGCTGAACCCGGCTCCGCCGCCGCCGCCGAGCGCGCCCACGGACAGGCCGCCGCCCTTCTTGGAGACGCCGGCGCCCGTGGCCGCGACCACCACCTCGCCGGTGCTGGTGTCGATCAGGCGGGCGCTGAGGCTGACCTCGGTCTTGGCCTTCTTCAGGCCCAGGCCTCCGAGCTTGCCGCCGCCGATGCCGGCGCCGCCGTAGTTCTTCTCCTCACCGCCGAACTTGGTGATGGATCCCGCGATGATGTAGCGGACGCCCTTGACCTTCCCCATCTTGGATTGCTTCGACGCGCTGGGATCCGCGCGGTTGCTGTGCGCGAAGTCCTGCTCGGCCAGCACCGTGTCCAGGTTCTTCCGCTCGGACACCTTGAAGGCGCCGGAGTTGATCAGCTCCTCGACGACCTGGTCGGCCATGCCCTTGCCGATGTCGTAGTCGCCCCACCAGTGATAGCCGACGGTCCCGTAATCGAAGTCCTTGACCGCCACCGGGATCTTCGCCGGCTTGGCGGCCTGCGCCCACGCCGACCCCGCCAGGCCGAGCACCGCGATGCCCGCGGCCAGGGTCGCGCCCACTCTCCCTCTCATTCCACCCTCCTCCAAGTACGAGCGGAAAACTATACGGGGCGCGGCGCGGGAGGTCAAATGACTGGATACGCTCTGCCCCGCGCGGGCCGCCGCGTCAGTGGCCGAGGCGCTTCAGCTCTTCGAAGATCTCGCGCTCGCGCGGGCTCAGCTTCTCGGGCAGGGCCGCGCCCAGCGTGGCCAGGAGGTCGCCGCGGCCGCCGCCTTCGAGGCGGGGCAGGCCGTGGCCGCGAAGGCGGAAGACGCGGCCGGGCCGCGATCCGGGCGGGATCTTGATCCCGATGGGGCCTTCGAGCGTGGGCACCACGGTCTCACCGCCGAGCACCGCGGTGGTGAGGGGGACGGTGACCGTTGTCTTCAGGTTGGCGCCGTCGCGCTCGAGCTGCGGGTGGGGCAGCACGCGCACGCGCAGGTAGAGATCGCCGCGCGCGCCCGCGGCCCCGGCGCCCTCGCCCGCGGCTCGCACCCGCATGCCGTCCGTCACGCCCGGCGGGATCTTGACTTCCACCTTGCGCGCCGGCTCGCCGCCTTCGCCGTCCAGGTTGACCGTACGGGTGGTGCCGCGCAGGACCTCTTCGAGCGCGAGGCCGACCGCCCCCTCGATGTCGGCGCCCCGCGGGGCGCGGACGCGGCCGAAGATGTCCTCGAAGCCGCCGCCGCCCGGCACGCTACCGCCCGCCCGCGCGCCGCCGAACCCGCCGCCGCCGCCGAAGATGGTGCGGAAGAACTCCGAGAAGCCGCCCAGGTCCTCGTCGTCGAGGTCCACGACACGGGGGCCGCTGGCGCCCCGCCGTCCGGCGCCGGGCGGCGGGCGGTAGTTGGCCCAGTCCGAGCCCAGCGAGTCGTACCGCTTCCGCTTCTCGGGGTCCGAAAGGACCTCGTTGGCCTCGTTGATCTCCTTGAAGCGGGCCTCGGCCTTCGGGTCGCTCTTGTTCACGTCGGGGTGGTGCTTGCGCGCCAGCTTGCGGTAGGCGGCCTTGATCTCCTTGGCCGTGGCCGTCTTGGGGACCCCGAGGATCTTGTAGTAGTCCTTGTATTCCATTACCCGACCGCCGCGCGCGGCGGCACCGGCCCCGGGATCACATGATCTTCGAGTTGCGGAACTTGCCCTTGGGGTCGTACTCGACCGAGCCGTCCTTCCGCTTGCCGTCCACGAAGATCATCCACCGCGGCTCCTTGCAGAATACCCCGCGGCTCAGGTGGATGCTGTTGGTCTCGCCGTCTTCCAGGTTCAGCCGGGCCACGGCGTCCTTCATCATGACGGGCACCTGGGAGAAGTCGGCCTCGTCGATGTTGAAGCCCTTCTTGCAGGTCACGCCGAACACCTGCTGGGGCTCCGGCTCGCCGACCCCCGTGTCCCGGTTGAGGTGGTACTCGTCGTAGGTGTCCTTCTGCCGCGGGTCCTGGACCTCGATGGAGGCGCTCGTCGGGCTGATGGTCAGCTCCGTGACCAGGAAGGGCGCGGGGATCTTGGCCTTGAACGCGGCCACCACCTGGGTGGCGTCCTCGAGGTAGCTCGGGCCCTTGGCCTTGGCCTTGGCCGGAGGGGCGGAGGACGCGGAACCGCCCGCGCCCGCCAGGGCCACGGCCAGGAACGAAACGACGACCACGCTGCGCATCGATCCTCCTCTCATTTCTTGAACGTGCCCGGTCATTCCTTCCAGACGCTCTTCTTCTTGCCTTTCAGGTCGTACTCCACGGATCCGGTGTGGCGGGCGTCTTTGACGCTCACGTGCCAGCGCACCTCGTAGACGTTGAAGTCCGGGTCGCCCCTCTTCAGCGTCAGCACCGTGACCTTGCCCTCCGGCATCTTCAGCCGCGTCTTGGCGTCCTCGATCATGGTGGGGATGAGCGTGAAGTCGACCGAGTCGAGCGGGAACATGTCGGCGTCCAGCGAGGCCTGGGTGTAGTCGCCCGACAGCTTCACCGGCTCCGGCGGCAGCTTCAGCTTGCCGTCGCTGTACATGTAGGCGTCGAGGTTCTCCTTGCGCTTCGGGTCCTGGATGAAGAGCTTGGCGGAGTCCGGATACAGGGTGAGCTCGTCGATCATGACCCGCCCGTCGACGGCCTTGCGGAGCTGCGCCGTCAGGTCGGAAGCGTCCACGAACAGGTCGACGGCAGGGGCCTTCTCCGGCGCGGCCACCGCCTACGGCGCCGTCAGCGGCATCATGCAGTCGGCGGCCGCGCGAGACATCGCCGCGTAGCGCACGGGACTACGCGGTTGGGTTCAACGCGTTCTCAACGCGCTCGTTCCAGGCCGCGCGAGTGGCGCCGGAC
>DAINRN010000425.1:0-3761 GCA_036741815.1 Acidobacteriota bacterium | reverse complement strand
AGAGCGGGAGAGGGTGCGGGCCAGGGCCTCGAAGCTCTTGGGGTCCTTCTGCAGGCGCCGCCGTACGTCGCGGGCCTCGTTCTCCGTGGGGACCAGGATCTGGCGGACCCAGACCCGCTCGGGCCGGCGCAGATCATCCTGATGGTCCCGGAAATAGGCCGCGATCTCGTGCTCCGAGGCGTCCACACGGCCGACGAGCGCCTCCCCCAGCATCCGCTGCACCGCCGCCTGCTCCTGCTCCGGCGTGCTGGCCGCGGGCAGCAGGCCGCGGGCCCGCGCCTCGAGGACCAGGGCCCGCTCCTCCAGGAAGGGCTCCACCATGGCGCGCCGCACGTCCGCGGGCAGGGGCTCGCCGCCCTTGGCCTCCAGGGTGGCCACGTGGCGTTCGAAGTCGGACCGCCGCACCACCTGGTCGCCCAGGGCCAGGATCACGGGATCCGCGGGTTGGCGGTCGCAGGTCGGCGTCAGGCCGAGCGAGAGGAATAGCGGGAGGATCCTGGCAGTCACCGTTCACCGACGAACAAGACGACCATTATAGGCCACAAGCCGCTAGGCTGCCGCGGCGCGCTCCAGCCGGTCCAGGAGAACGGAGAGGGCCAGAAGCGGCGTCTCGTCCGCGGCCACGGGCGCCCGCAACACGCCCTGCGGCGACAAGGACGCCCCCGGCAGCCGCCGGACGAGGTCGGTCACCGCCTCCGCGCGCAGCGGCGTCTCGGGGGCGATGCGCAGGTGCAGGGCGCCGCCGGCCAGGTCCGCCTGCAGGACGCCCAGCCCCTCGAGGCGCAGCCGCTGCCGGGCGAACAGCAGCAGCGACTCCACGGGTGGCGGCAGGGGCCCGTAGCGGTCGCGGAGGTCCGTGCCGAGGCGCTCGGCCTCCGCCGCATCGCGCAGCTGGCTGGCCTTCTTGTAGACCGCCATCCGCTGGTGCACCTCGGGGACGTAGTCCTCGGGGATGCGCAGGTCCACCTTCAGGTTCAAGGCGGCGCGCGGGGCCTCGCGCGGCGCCTCGCCCTTCAGCTCGAGGATCGTCTGCTCCAGGAGCTTGACGTAGAGGTCCAGGCCCACGGCCTCCAGATGGCCGCTCTGCTCGCCCCCCAGGAGGTTGCCCGCGCCCCGCAGCTCCAGGTCCAGGGCGGCGATGCGGAAGCCGGCGCCCAGGTCGGAGAACTCCTGGATGGCGGCCAGCCGCTTGCGCGCGATCTCGGAGAGCGGGGTCTCGGGCGGCACGAGCAGGTAGGCGTAGGCGCGCCGGTCGGACCGGCCCACGCGGCCGCGGAGCTGGTAGAGCTGGGCCAGGCCGTAGCGGTCGGCCCGGTTCACGATCAAGGTGTTGACGCGCGGGATGTCGAGCCCGTTCTCGATGATGGTGGTGGCCACCAGGACGTCCGCTCGGCCCTCCACGAAGGCGAGCATGGCCCTCTCCAGCTGACCCTCCGGCATCTGGCCGTGGGCCACGGCAACGCGGGCCTCGGGCACCAGCCGCTGCACGAGGGCGGCCAGCGAGTCGATGGATTCCACGCGGTTGTGCACCACGTAGACCTGGCCGTCGCGCGCCAGCTCCTGCCGGATGGCGGCGCCGATCGTCTCCTTCGAGAATTTCACGATGGAGGTCTGGATGGCCAGGCGGTCCTTGGGGGGCGTCTCGATGACCGACATGTCGCGGATCCCCGCGAGCCCCATCTGCAGCGTGCGCGGGATGGGCGTCGCGGAGAGGGTCAGGCAGTCCACGCTCGTCCGCAGCTGCTTGAGCCGCTCCTTGGCGGCCACGCCGAAGCGCTGCTCCTCGTCGATGACCATCAGGCCCAGGTCGCGAAAGGCCACGTCCTTCGAGAGCAGGCGGTGGGTGCCGATCAGGATGTCCACGGTCCCCGCAGCCACGTCGGCCAGCACCTTCTTGATCTCGCCCGGGGCGCGGAAGCGCGAGACCATCTCCACGCGGACGGGGAAGGGCGCGAAGCGCCGCCGGAACGTCTTCCAGTGCTGGAAGGCCAGGATCGTGGTGGGGGCCAGCACGGCCACCTGCTTGCCGTCCAGGACGGCGCGCATGGCGGCCCGCATCGCCACCTCGGTCTTGCCGTAGCCCACGTCCCCGCAGATCAGGCGGTCCATGGGCGTGTCGGCGGACATGTCCGCCATCACCTCCGCTATGGCCGCGGCCTGGTCGGGCGTCTCCTCGTATTCGAACGACTCCTCGAACTCTCGCTGCCAGGGCGAGAAGCCGGTGAAGGCGTGGCCGGGCCGGGCCTTGCGCGCGGCGTAGAGCTTGAGCAGCTCGGCCGCCATGTCGCGCATGGCCTTCTTGACCCGGCGCTTGACCTTGTCCCAGTTGCCGCTGCCCAGCTTGTCGATCACGGGCCGGGCGCCTTCCGCGCTGGCGTACTTCTGGACGCGGTCGAAGGCCTCCACGGGGACCTTCAGCTTGTCGCCGCCCTGGTACGACAGGACCATGAACTCGCGGCGCGCCCCGCCGACCTCCAGCGTCTCCAGCCCCTGGAAGCGCCCGATCCCGTGGTCCTGGTGGACGACGAGATCCCCTACCTTGAGGTCGCGGAAATCGGAGAGGAAGCCCCGCGCCCCCCGGCGCGTGCGCGTGTGGAGGTGGACCTCCTCGGGGAACACGTCGCCGTCGGAGAACACCTGCAGGCGGTGATCCGGCAACTCAAAACCACCCGAAAGAACGCCGGTCCTGACTTCAATCTCGGCACCCTGTCCCACGGAGAGGTTGGCGTCTCGCAGGATCTCGCTCAGTCGCTCGGCCCGGCCAGTCGTGCCGAGGAATATCACGGTCCTTCCCTGCTGCGCCTGGAGGTCGGCCACCAGCCTGCGGAGGTCTCCGGCGTAGCGGCGCACGGGGCGGGCGGGGAAGTGCGCGCCCCGGCCCTCGGTGTCCACGTCGCGCAGGTGGAGGGAGGGGCCCTCGCGTAGACGCGCGGCCAGCTCCTCCACGCCCACGAGGACCCGGGCCGGGTCAAGGGGAAGGGCGTCGACGCGACGGTCACGCTCCTCCGCAGCGCGGGCGTGCAGGGCAACCGCCTCGGCCAGGATGGCCTCCGGCTCCAGGGCCACCACCATGCCGCCCTCGAGGTGCGCCCACGGGGGTACGGTGGCTCCGGGGACGAGGGAGACCAGGTCCGGCACCTCCTCGGCGGCCAGGCCGCGCTCCAACCTCTCCAGCAGCGGGGCCACGCCACGGTGGCCGGGGAAGGACTCCGGCAGGATGCGCGCGAGCTCCGCGGCCACCGACCGCGGCGCGAACGCGTCGGAGAGCGGCTGGACCTCGAGGGCCTCCACCTCGCCCGTGGTGCGCTGGGTCTCGGGATCGAAGCTGCGCAGGGCGAAGACGGTGTCGCCGTAGAACTCGATGCGCACCGGGGTGTCGCGATCGGGCGGGAACACGTCCAGGATCCCGCCGCGACGCGCCACCTGGCCCGCGGAGGTCACGGGGTCCTCCCGGCGGTAGCCGCCCTCGTCCAGGGCCTCGAGCAGGATCTCCGGCGTCATCTCGTCGCCCGCGCGCAGCGCGACCACGCGGGTCTCGAGGAGGCGGCGCACGAGCGAGGGACGGAGCAGGCCGGCGGGCGAGGCCACCATGGCGGCCAGGCGGCCGCGGGCCGCCGCGTGGAGCACGGCCGCGCGCCGCAGGCTCGCCTCGGGGTGGCGGGGAAGCCCGCGCAGGGGCGCGGGGCCGGGAGCGGGAAAGGCCAGCACCGACCCCGCCCGGCCCACCTCCGCGGCCAGCGTGCGGAGGTCGTCCGCCGCCT
>DAINRN010000424.1:2964-3762 GCA_036741815.1 Acidobacteriota bacterium | reverse complement strand
GCGCGCCGTCGAGGGCGAGGACGCCGTGCCCGGCGGCGAGCTGCGCATCTTCGCCGCCTGGGCCCGCGACCCGGGGCGGGAGATCTACTCGCAGCCGGTGTTCAAGCTGGGAGAGGGCATCGCCGGCCGCGTGGCGCGCGACCGCGTGCCCGTGATGATCAACGACGCCGAGCAGCAGACCGACTTCGTCCGCCGAGAGAACCCCGTCTCGCGCCTCCTGTGCGTGCCGCTGGCCTACTACGACCAGGAGCGCGACGCGTCCGTCCTCTTCGGGGTGTTGAGCGCCAGCCGGCGCCCCGGCGCCCCACGCTTCACCAACGACGACCTCGAGTACCTGACGCGCTTCGCCGGCCAGCTCTCCATCGCGGTCGCCAACTCCATGGCCTTCGGGGCGGAGCGCGAGCGGGGCGAGCAGCTGGCGCTGGTCAACGCGCTCATCCGCGAGATCGCGGGGAACCTCTCGCGCGAGCGGATACTCGACACCGCGGTCCGCCGGATCCAGCAGGCCTTCCAGTACCACGTGGTGATGATCGGCGTGCCCGACTACGAGGCCGGGGTCCACCGCGTGGCCGCCGCCGCCGCCCGCACCCTCCCCGTCGAGAAGTGGGGGAGCTACCCCATCCACGCGGGCATCGCCGGCCGGGCCATCCGCGAGAAACGCACCGTGCACGTGCCCGACGTCTCCCAGGACGCCGACTACATCGCCCTGGCGGCCGCCACGCGGAGCGAGGTCGCCGTCCCCATCCTCTCCGGAGACGAGGTGGTCGCCGTCCTGAACGTGGAGAGCGACGTGCGCGG
>DAINRN010000424.1:0-2954 GCA_036741815.1 Acidobacteriota bacterium | reverse complement strand
GGCATTCAACCGCAGCCAGGTGATGACGCTGGAGACGCTGGCCGACGGCATCGGCATCATCCTGCGCAACGCGGAGCTCTTCCAGGCGGTGGAGCGCACCAACGCCCGGCTCGTGGAGCTGGACGGCATGAAGAGCGAGCTGATGAACATCGTGGCCCACGACATCCGCGCCCCCCTGGCCGGCGTGCTGGGCCACGCCGAGCTTCTGGAGTGGAAGCCCGACGGGCCGGTCGCGGACCGGGTGCAGCAGGCGCGCTCCATCATCCAGGCCGCCACCCACATGGCGAGCATGGTGGACAAGACCCTGAAGACCACGCGGCTGGAGACGGGGCAATTCCCGTTCGACTTCGGGGTGACGGACCTCGCCGCGGTGGTGCGCGACGTCCTGGCCCGCACGCCGGCGGACGATGCGCACCCCATCGTGGCCGAGATCCCCGAGGATCCCGTCCCGTGCTGGGCGGACCGGGACCGCCTCGCCGAGGTGGTCGAGAACCTGGTCTCCAACGCCGCCAAGTACTCGCCCGACGGGGGCCCCGTGCGCGTGGAAGTGGCGCGCGATCCCGAGACGGCCACCGTCCGCGTGGTGGACAGCGGCATCGGCATCGCGGCCGCCGCCCAGCAGAAGCTGTTCCGCCCGTTCTCGCGGATCCGCGACGCGAAGACGGCGGGCATCCAGGGCTCGGGCCTCGGCCTCTACATCTGCGAGCGCATCGTCCGCGCGCACGGCGGCCACCTCGGCGTCCAGAGCGGGGCGGGCGAAGGCTCCACGTTCTCGTTCTCCATCCCGCTCTACGGCGTGACGGCCCAGACCCGCCCGCCGCTCGTGCTGGTGGCGGCGGGCGACGAGCGGACGCGGCGCGAGGTCCGCCGCGTCGCCCAGGAGCAGGGCTTCGGCACCCACGAGGTCTCGGACGGAGTGGACGCGGTGGAGGCGGCCATACGCCTGGTCCCGTGCGCGGTCGTCCTGGACCGGGTGCTGCCCCGGCTGGGGGCGGAAGAGGTCGCTGCGCGGCTCCGGGAGAACCTTGCCACCACATCCATCCCGCTCGTCGCGCTGGCCGACAGCGCGGAGATGGGCGGCCAGTCGGGGCTGTTCGACGCCTACGTGCCCAAGCCCCTCGACGCGGCGGCACTGGCCGCTGCTCTCAGCGGCATCGCGCAACCGGGAATCCCGGCCTCTTGACAAGATCCCGCGCCGGGCCATGATCGACGCGATGCCTCGCGCGTCGAGCCTCCGAGCATCCATTCCGTTGATCGTTCTCGCGGCCGGCTGCGGGAGCAGCGACCCGGCCTCGCCCACGCCTTCACCCTCGCCGGCCGCGGCGAGCCTCAACATGCGTCTGTTCTCCCACCTCGACGTGACCACGCTGACCGGGATGCCCGGGAGCGGCTCGGGCAACTGGGGCTACACGTCGCCCCAGGGACGGCGCTTCGCGCTGACCGGGACCTCGGTCGGCCTCTCGGTCGTCGAGGTGACCGACCCCGAGCATCCGCGCAACGCGGGCGTCGTGCCCGGGCCCGCCAACCAGTGGCGCGAGGTCAAGACGTACGGAGGTTTCGCCTACGTCACCACCGAGGCCAGGGTCGGCATGGATATCGTGGACCTGCGCGACCCCGACCACCCGCGCAAGGTGCAGACGTGGAACCGCACCTTCGACTCCGCGCACTCGTTGTGGATCGACGAGGCGCGCGGCCTGCTCTACGCCCACGGGACGCAGACGGGGATGCACGTCCTGGACGTGGCGAGCAACCCCGAGGACCCGCGCGAGGTGGGCGTCTTCAGCAACTTCTACATCCACGATTCGTACGGGCGGGGCACCACGCTCTACGCCGCGGCCATCCGC
The DNA here is from genome assembly GCA_036741815.1 of Acidobacteriota bacterium. Classification (GTDB taxonomy): domain Bacteria; phylum Acidobacteriota; class Vicinamibacteria; order Fen-336; family Fen-336; genus DAINRN01. The sequence continues at coordinate 1,110 of DAINRN010000424.1, read as the reverse complement.
GAAGGCTTCGTCGCCATCCTGGACGTGGCCGACGCCGCGCACATCACCGAGACGACGCGGTTTTTCACCGGCGGCCGCTTCACCCACAACTGCTGGCTGACCCGGGACGGCCGGTACCTCTTCACCACCGACGAGCGCATCGCCCGCCCCGTGGAGGGCTGGGACCTCCTGAACCCGCTGGCCCCCCGGAAGGTCTCCGAGTACATCGCGGGGCCGGGCACCATCCCGCACAACGTGATGATCGACCGGGACCGCCTGGTGCTGTCGCACTACACCGAGGGGGTCCACCTGCTGGACGTCACGGACCCGGAGCACCCGAGCGTCCTCGGCTTCTACGACACGTACCAGGGGCTGAGCGGGACCTTCAACGGGGACTGGGGTGCCTACATCTTCCCCGGCACGGACCTCATCGTCGCCAGCGACATCGACGGCGGGCTGTTCGTCCTCGGCTACACGGGAAGGTGACGGCGCTCCTCAAGGTCCTGGGCCTCGGCCGTGCCGATGTGGTCGCGGTAGCGGGAGCGGGCGGGAAGACGACGCTCGTGTACCGTCTCGCCCGCGAGGCGCGCGACGCGGGACTGCGCGTGCTCGTGACGAGCACCACGCATATGGGCACCCTGCCCGAGGCGATCACGGGACCGGTCATCCTGGAGGACGAGGGGGATGCGGACGCACGGATCGAGCAGGCTTTGAGAAAGACCGGCTACGCGACCGTCCTGGGACAATACGTACGTTCAGACAAGATCGAGGGATTACGAGGTCCGCGCGTTGACGAACTCGCCGGCCGCGCGGACCTCGTTGTGATCGAGGCCGACGGCGCGCGCGGCCGGTCGCTCAAGGTCCCGGCGCCGCACGAGCCGGTGATCCCGCTCTCGGCCACGGCGGTCCTCGTGGTGGCCGCCCTGGACGTGCTGGGCCGGCCGCTCGACGACGCGCTCGTCCACCGCGTCGAGCTCGTGGCCGCGGCCACTGGCAGCAAGCCCGGCGAGGTCGTGGACGAGGCGGCCGTCGCCTCGGCCCTCCTCCACCCCGAAGGCCACCCGGCGCGCGTGACGAGCGGCGTGCGCGCCGCCGTCTTCCTCAACAAGGCCGAAGACGCCGCGACGTGGG
>DAINRN010000423.1:0-3764 GCA_036741815.1 Acidobacteriota bacterium | reverse complement strand
ATATTTCGCGGGCGTAGACCACGGCGAGGTCGTAGCACCCGAGCGGCTCTCCCATGTCGCAGGCCCGGGCATAGAGGTGGGCGGCGCGGGCCTCGTCCTTGCCCACGCCCTCGCCGGCCCCGTAGAGGGTGCCGAGGTTCAAGCAGGCGGTGGCGTCCCGCGCGTCGCACGCCCGCGTGAAGAGGACCGCGGCCCGGGCGGGATCGCGGGCGACGCCGCGGCCCGCGCGGGCGAGGATGCCGAGGTTGTGGCAGCCCTTGGTATCGCCGGAGTCGCATCCGCCGCCCTCGCAGGCGCGCTCGTAGAAGGCGGCGGCCCGGGCCTCGTCCGCGGTCACGCCGTTGCCGCGCTCGTAGAGGAAGGCGAGGTTGGTGCAGCCGAGCGAGCTGCCACCATCGCAGGCCCGGGTGTAGGCGGCGCGGGCCCGCCCCACGTCCTGGGGCACGCCGCGGCCCTTCTCGTACATCAGGCCCACGTTGTAGCAGCCCCGCGCGTCGCCCCCCTCGCACGACCGCTCGTAGAGCTCGCTGGCGCGCCGGTCGTCGTTGTCCGCCTCGGTGCCCGTGGCGTAGAGGAAGGCCAGGTGCGCGCAACCGGCCGCGCTGCCGCCGTCGCAGGCGCGGGTGAAGAGGGCCTTGGCCGCGGCCGTGTCCTGATCCGTCACCGTCCCCTCCAGGCGCAGGTGGCCGGCGGCGGCGCACCCGTCCGCGCTGAACAGGCGGCAGGCCTGCTCGTAGAGCTGGGCCGCGCGGGCCGGGTCGCGGGGCACTCCCTTGCCCACCGCGTGCAGGACCCCGAGCCGGTAACAGCCTCGCCCGCGGCCCGCCTCGCAGGCCCGCGTGTAGAAGGCGAGCGCGTTGTCGAGGCGGACCGTCTTCTCGAGGGCGCGTTCATGGCGGCGGAAGGCGATCCTGACCTCGCGGCCGCCCTCGCGGCCCAGGATGTCCGTCTCCAGGCGGCACGCGTTGGGCACGGGGGCGTCGTTCACCGCGGTGATGAGGTCGCCGATGCGCAGGCCGGCCCTCGCCGCCGCCCCGTCGCCCTCGACGGCGGAGATGAGGACGCCCCGGATGCCCTCGCGCAGGCCCGCCGCGCGCCGCGCGGCGTCGCTCGGGTCGCGCAGCTCCGCGCCGAGCGTGCCGGGCCCGCCAACGGGCGGAGGCACGCGCACCTTCTTCGCCGCGCAGCCGAGGCACAAGAACGCGGTGACCGCCGCGCAGGCAAGCCAGAAGCGCGTGCGCGCGCTCACGCCACGTCGCGCGGAACGGGTGCGCCCCGTCACTCCCGGCCGCCGCGCCGTGACCACCCTCACCGGAAGAGCGTACACCGCGGCCCGGGGATTCGGCGGCCGTGGATCCGTCCGCCGCGGGGGGCCTGCTCGCCCTTCCCTGGCGCAGCTGGCCGGAGCCCCTCGTCCACGGCCTTGGACACTGAGCGTTAACATCAATTAATGATCGCGGCCGGTCCTCCTGCGCTATCGTGATCCTCACGTTCATTCGAAGGAGCAGATGATGAGGATCGACATGCGCGCCACCCTGGGGATCGCGATCGCGGCCGGAGTGCTGGCCGCGGCCGCCGGGGCCGCGGCAGGCCCCGCGCAGACCATGCCCATGACCACGAAGTCGCCGGCCGTCCACGACCAGCTCGTGGAGCTGCAGCGGCGCATCGAGACCTTCCAGTTCGGCGGCAACGAGGAGCTGGCCAAGAAGATCGTGGCCGCGGACCCGGACTTCGCGCTGGGGGTCTACTACCTCTCCGCAGTGACGGGGCCGCCCGACAACCAGAAGCACCTGGACAAGGCGGTGGAGCTGGCCAAGGGGGCGTCGGACGCGGAGCGCCGGTTCATCGAGACCATGGTCCTGGCCCGGGGCAAGACCCCGGAGCAGGCGCTCTTGCCGCTGACCCGGCTGTCCGTCGACTACCCGAAGGAGCGGATCTTCTTCATGCTGCTCGGCCAGAACTCGGCCGGGCTCGGCAAGCTGGAGGAGGCCAGGGCGGCTTTCGAGAAGGCCATCGCCCTCGACTCCTCCACGCCGCGCGCGTATGCCCTGATCGGGAACACCCACCTCTTGAAGGGCGACTACGACAAGGCGCGGGAGCTCTACAAGCAGGCGCGCGCGAAGACGCCCGCGGGAGTGCCGCCCGGGCAGCCCACCTACGGCACCGCCTACACCTACCTCTACGAGGGCGACGTGGACCACGCCCTCGGCACGCTCCGCGCCTACCTGGACGAGTACCGGAAGACGAAGGCGGCCTCGGAGTTCCCGGAGGTCTTCATCTGGAACTCCATCGCCCGCATCAACCTGGAGAACGGGCGGCTCGAGGAGGCCATGAAGGCCTACGAGAAGGGATTCGAGAGCGTGCCCGGCTCCACCCTTTCGGAGCAGGACAAGAAGATCTGGAACGGGCGGCTGCACCACGGGCGCGGCCGGACGCTGGCGCGCATGGGCCGGCACGAAGAGGCCTGGGCCGAGGCGGAGGCCATCCACAAGATGATCGTGGAAGGCGGCGAGGCCGGGAAGCCCTTCGAGCCCGCCTATCACTACCTCGCGGGCTACGTGAAGCTGGAGAAGGGCGACTATCCGGCGGCCATCGAGCACCTGAAGCAGGCCGACGCCGAGGACCCCTTCAACAAGCTGCTGCTGGCCCGGGCCTACGAAAAGGCGGGCGACAAGGAGAACGCGCGGAAGGCCTATCAGGACGTGGTGGCCTCCACGCAGAACGGCCTGGACCGGGCGCTCTCTTACCGGGAGGCGAAGGCGAAACTCAGCGCGATGTGAGCGGCGGCCGCGGCCGCGCGCCCGGGGCTATCGCCCGTAGGACTTGGCCTTGGCGCAGGCCCGCGGCTCTCCGCCCGTGCAGCCCTGGGTGAACAGGGCGGCGGCGCGGCCGGGATCCTTGGCCACGCCGTCGCCCACCTCGTGCATGAGGGCCAGCTCGTAGCAGGAGGCGGCCACGCCGCCGTCACAACCCTGCTTCAGGCGGATCGCGCCCTGCTTCGGGTCGCGCGTGAAGAGCTGCCCGCCGCGCATGGCGTGGCCCAGGTTGTAGCAGTCGAGGGACGACCCGCCGTCGCAGGCCCGCTTGTAGAGGGCCATGGCCTTGTCCATGTCGCGGGGCACGCCCTCGGCCTTCTCGGTCATGCGGCCCAGCCGCCCGCACGCGGTCGCGTCCCCGCCGTCGCAGGCCTCCTGGTAGAGCTGGGTGGCGCGGCGGAGATCGCGGGCGACGTCGCCGCCCGCAGCGTACAGGGCGCCCAGGTTGAGGCAGCCCCTCATGTCGCCGCCCGAGCAGGCCTTGCGGTAGAGCGAGCTGGCCTCGCTCACGTTCTTCGGCGCGCCCTTCCCCGTGGCGTAGACGACGCCCAGCTCGAGGCAAGCCCGGGCCGCGTTGCCGTCGCAGCCCTTCTTCCACAGCGCCACCGCCCGCGACAGGTCCTTGGGGACGCCCACGCCGTCGCGGTAGAAGAGGGCCAGGCTGTGGCAGCCGCGAGCCTCTCCGCCGTCGCAGGCCTTGGTGTAGAGCGCGTTGGCCTTGGCGATGTCGCGCGGAAGCGCCTGGCCGCGCTCGTGGGCCAACCCCAGCTCGTAGCAGGCCGCCAGCGATCCTCCGTCGCAGGCCTTGTTGAAGAACGCGACCGCCTTGGCCAGGTCCCGGGCCACCCCTTGCCCGGCGCGTATGAGCGCGGCCAGGCGGCCGCAGCCCTCGGCGTCGCCGCCCTCGCACGCTTTCCCGTAGAGGCTGGCCGCCTGCGCCAGGTCCTT
>DAINRN010000422.1:0-3783 GCA_036741815.1 Acidobacteriota bacterium | reverse complement strand
ATCGTGGCATGGCGCTCGATGAAGCTCTTGCCGGCGGGGACCGCCGGCCAAGAGGCGGAGATCCCGAGCCGGCTCACCCTGCGCCAGAAGAGGACGCCCATGGTCACGTCCGTCCCGCTCTTGAAGCGCACGCTCGTGAGGGGCAGGCGCATCTCGACGTCGTAGCCCGCGTCCGTGCGCTTGCCCGCGCTCTCCCAGACCCAGTCGGGCGCCGAGTTCTCGCCCGCGCTGGGTGTCGTGAGGATGTCACCCTGGATCCCGGCCGGGTTCACGAACATGTCGTAGGAGGCCTGCCCGTTGCCCACCGAGTCGAGGCTGAGCCCGACCCAGTCGTCGTTGAACATGTTGTCGCGCCGGCTGATGTTGCTGCGGACCTTCGCGGCGTCGGGGTCCAGGCAGTGGAACGCGAAATAGAGGTAGCGGTCGTCGTAGGCGGCGCGGACCTCCGTGCGCTGATCGATGCGGTCCCCGTTCAACGGGTTGTACGTCAGCCATTCGGACAGGGGCAGCGTCGCGCCTTGCCAGACGGCGTCGTCGAGGAGCCCGTCGATGGCGGGCGGGGTCGCGGCGCGGATCGGCTCGACCCGGGGCCGCTCCTCCTCGGCCCGGGCGAAGGGGCCGAGCAGGGTGAGAGTCAGGGTCAGGATCGTGAGTCCGGATCGTGGCTGCATCGACCATGAGACGACCCGCGGGCCCGTTTCGTTCTGGGGGCCGCGAAAATTCCTGGCACTGCGGGTTCCGTTGACGCGCAGCCCGGGCGGGCGCACTATCCCGTCGCTGACGGATGCGCATCCTGCTGGTGGAAGACGAGCCGGACGCGGCGAGGATGGTCGCCAAGGGCCTCCGCGAGCAATCGTTCGCGGTGGACGTGGCGGCGGACGGCGAGTCCGCCTGCTTCCAGGCCGCGACCTCGGACTACGACGCGATCGTCCTCGACGTCCTGCTCCCGCTCAAGGACGGGCTCCAGGTCTGCCGCCAGCTCCGGGCGGAAGGCCTCTCCGTCCCCATCCTGATGCTCACGGCCCGCGACGCCGTGGAGGCCCGCATCGCCGGCCTCGACAGCGGGGCCGACGACTACCTGACCAAGCCCTTCGATTTCGGCGAGCTGCTCGCCCGCCTCCGCGCCCTGGTCCGCCGCGGCGTCCGCCCGCTCCTCCCCGAGCGCCTGCGCATCGCGGACCTGGAGCTGGACACCCGGGCGCATCGGCTGGTGAAGCGCGGGCGCGAGATCCCCCTCACGGCGCGCGAATACGCGCTGCTCGAGTATCTGGCGCGGCGAGGAGGGGAGGTGGTAGGCCGCGCCGAGATCGCGGAGCACGTGTGGGACGAGACCTACGACCCGTTCTCCAACGTCATCGAGGTCTACGTGCGGCGTCTCCGCCGAAAGCTGGACGATCCGGGGTCGGAGTCGCTCATCCACACGCGGCGCGGGGAAGGGTACGTCCTCGGGGTCGCAGGGGACGGCGGCCCGTGAGCCTCTCGATCCGCGCCCGGCTCACGGTCTGGTACATCGCGGTGCTGAGCCTCGTCCTGGCCGCCACCGCCGGGGCCTTCTACTTGATCCATGTCCGCGCCCGCCTGGCCCGCGTGGACGAGGAGCTCTCGCGCACGGGGTCGCTCATGGCCCGCAGCCTGCCCTCGGAGCTGGACGAGGGCGCCAGTCTCGCGGAAGCGGCGCACGAAGCGGTGGCCGACATCGACGTCCCCGGGCGGTCGGCCGCGGTCCTCGGCGCGGGCGGGGAGGTCCTGGCCGGGCGTTGGGAGGGCCTGCCCCGACCGGCGGTGGAGTCGGTCGCCGGCGGCTTTGTCGCCACCACCGCCCCCACCCCCGCCGGCCCCTTCCGCGTCTTCCTGACCCGGCACCGGCACGGACCGGAGAGCTACCTCGTCGGCGTCGCGGAATCGCTCATTCCGCTGGAGCGGGAGCTGGCCGTGCTGCGGCGCACGCTCCTGGCCAGCGTCTCCCTCGCCCTGCTTCTCGCCGCGGCGGGCGGGTGGTGGATCGCGCGCGCGGCCCTTCGTCCGGTGACGGCCATGGCCGCGCAGGCCCGGGCCATCACGGAGCGCACGCCTGGCTCCCGGCTCACCGTGACGAACCCGAGCGACGAGCTGGCGGCGCTGGCGGGCTCGTTCAACGACCTCCTCCGCCGGTTGGAGTCCGCCCTGGCCCAGCAGCGCCAATTCATGGCCGACGCGTCGCACGAGCTGCGCACGCCGGTCTCCGTGGCGCGCACGGCCATCGAGGTGACGCTGGGACGCCCGCAGCGCCCGGAGGAGGAGTACCGGGACTGCCTCGAGGTCCTGGCCCGGCAGACGCGGCGGCTGTCGCGCATCGTGGAGGACATGTTCCTCCTCGCGCGCGCGGACGCGGCGGGCCTGTCCCTGCAGCGCGCGCCGCTCTACCTCGACGAGCTGGTGGGGGACTGCGTAAAGGAGACCGACGTGCTGGCGGCCCGAAAAGGCGTCCACGTGGAGTGGCAGGCGGCCCACGAGGTGGAGGCGAGCGGGGACGAGCAGAGGCTGCGCCAGCTGTTCGTGAACCTTTTGGACAACGCGGTGCGCCACACGCCCGCGGGAGGCCGGGTGCGGGTCGAGCTGCTCGCCCAGAACGGCACGGTGGAGGTGGCGGTGACGGACAGCGGCTCCGGCATTCCGGAAGGGGACCGCGAGCGGGTCTTCGAGAGGTTCGTGGTGCTCGACCCCTCGCGCCGCGCCGGAGAGGGAGCCGGCCTTGGCCTGTCCATCGCGCGGGCCATCGCCGAGGCCCACGGGGGCACGCTCGTGCTGGCCCGGAGCGACCCGTCGGGGAGCACGTTCCGGGTGCGGCTGCCCGCCGCCTAGGCGGACTGCCCGCGCAGCGGCTCTTCGTCCTCCTCTTCCTGTACGTCCAGCACCCGGCCGGTGTCGCCGTCGATCTCCACGTCGAGGAGGCGCCCGCCCGCGTACACCGTCACCTCCACCACGGCCTTGCCGTCCTCCAGCTCGATGCTGGCGTCCAGGGCCTCCCCCGGGACCTCGCGGAGAGCGATGGCGATGGCGCGCGCCAGCGTGGTCTTCGAGGCCCCCGCCCGCGGCTCCATCCTTTCGAGGGACCTTCGCGGCTCGTGGCCGGGCTTGTCCGCGGGCGCGGCCGCCGAAGCCAGCGCCAGGACGACGGCCGCCATCCACATCCGCCTCATACGCCCTCCTTGCCGCAACGGGTACCCATCCTAGCGCCAAGACATGGTTGCTTGAATCGTGTGGCGGAGCGCGGTCACCAGGCCTAGATTCGAGATGAAGGGGCGTACCTTGAGGAGACTCACCGTCCGGCGCCGGCATGAGCGGCCCGATCCTGACCGGTGGTTGGTCGAGCGGCGCCGCCCGGCCACGCGCCTGATGTTCGCTCCGAACCCTTCTACCTGACCCGTCCCCGGGCCGCGACAACCAGTTCCGTCTCCACCGCGCCGTCGCGGATGCCCAGCAGCCGGTCGTGCAGGTTCGACACGACGCAGGCGTGGTTCGGCAGGATGCGGACGCGCTCGCCGACGCGGAAGCTGTCGCCCTCGACCACGTCGATCACGCCGTGCTCCTCGCTGAGCCGCGTGATCCGGCTGCGCCGGCCCAGGATGAAGCCGTGGCCCGGGCCGCGCGGGCGCAGGGGATCGCTGGAGAGGGTCTTGCTGCCCGCGTCGACGACCGCGCGGTCGGGGGCGGGCACGCTGACCACCGTGGCCAGGACGGTCATCGCGCAGTCCTCGAGCCCACAGACGCCGAGGCTGACCTGCGAGGCGTCGTGGAAGACAT
>DAINRN010000421.1:0-3813 GCA_036741815.1 Acidobacteriota bacterium | reverse complement strand
ACCGAATATGTGCTGCGCACCGGGGAGCCGCTGCTCGCCACCCCCGAGCGCTTCGCCGAGCTGCAGAAGACGGGCAAGGTGAAGCTCATCGGCGGATCCTCCCTGGACTGGCTGGGCGTGCCCCTGAACGCGGACGGCCGGACGATCGGCGTGCTGGTCGTCCAGACCTACACCCGGGACGTGCGCTACGGGGAGCGGGAGAAGGAGGTCCTGGCCTTCGTGGCCCAGCACATCGCGGGGGCCATCGCGCGGAAGCGGGCGGAGCAGGAGATCAAGCGCCACGTCTCGCTCCTCCAGTCCACCATCGAGTCCACGGCCGACGGCCTGCTGGTGGTCGACGGCCAGGGCAACGTGGTGGCCTTCAACCAGCGCTTCGCGCAGCTCTGGCGCATCCCGCCCGACCTCCTGGCGACGCGCGACAGCAAGGCGCTGCTCTCGGCGGTCACGGATCAGATCAAGGCGCCCGACCAGTTCCTGGACAAGGTCCGCGAGCTGTTGTCACACCCGCAGGCGGAGGGCTTCGACGTCCTCGAGTTCAAGGACGGCCGCGTCGTCGAGCGCTACTCGGTCCCCCAGCGGCAGGACGGGGAGGCCGTGGGGCGGGTGTGGAGCTTCCGCGACGTCACCGAGCGCACCCAGGCGGAGCAGGCCCTGCGGCAGACGGAGAAGCTGGCGGCCATGGGCTCGCTCCTGGCGGGGGTGGCCCACGAGCTGAACAACCCCCTCTCCGTGATCCTGGGCCAGGCCGAGCTCCTGAGGCGCACCGCCGGGACCGGGCCCCTGGCGCAGAAGGCGGACCAGATCGCGCAGGCGGCCGGGCGCTGCGCCAGCATCGTGGGCAACTTCCTGGCCCTGGCCCGCCAGCGGCCGCCCGAGCGCCGGCGGGTGGTCCTGAACGAGGTCATCCGAGAGGCCCTGGACATCGTCAGCTATCCCTTGCGCATGGACGGCGTGGACGTGGTCCTCGACCTCGACCCGGACCTGCCCGTCCTGTTCGGCGATCCCCACCAGCTCCACCAGGTCGTCGTGAACCTCGTGACCAACGCCCAGGACGCCATGCGCGGGACCGACGGCCCGAGGATGATGGTGGTCAGCAGCTCCTTCGACAAGGCCACCCGGCGCCTCCGGCTCGAGGTCTCGGACACGGGGCCCGGCATCCCCGCGGCCGTCCGCCCCCGGCTCTTCGAGCCCTTCTTCACCACCAAGCCGCAGGGCCAGGGCACGGGCCTGGGGCTGTCGCTGTGCCAGGGGATCGTGGAGAACCACGGGGGGACCATCGAGGCGGAGAGCGAGGAGGGGAAGGGCGCGCTCTTCCGCGTCGCGCTTCCCCTGGAGCTGCGGCGCGACGCGGAGGCGGAGCCGGCGGCGGGAACGGACCAGCGCAAGGGAGCGAAGATCCTGGTGGTGGACGACGAGACCCACGTGGCGGGCGTCCTGGCCGAGATGCTCGCCGTGGACGGCCACCGCATCGACGTGGCGCACAACGGCGCCCTGGCCCTCGACCGGCTGCGCCAGAGCACCTACGACCTGGTCCTGAGCGACATCCGCATGCCGGAGCTGGACGGCCTGGGCCTCTACCAGGAGGTCCGGCGGCTCCACCCCGAGATGTCGCGGCGCTTCGTGTTCCTCACCGGGGACCGCCTCAGCACGGAGACGGGCCGCTTCCTGGCCAAGGCGGGCGCGCCCAGCCTGGCCAAGCCCTTCCACCTCGACGAGGTGCTGTCCGTCGTGCGGCGCATGTTGCAGGCCCGCTGAAGCGCCCGGCGCCTCCCGGGGCGCGTGCTAAGATGATTCGACCGTCGAGATGGAAAAAGTCCTGGAGGGGAACCTCGCCCGTTTCGAGGCGCCGGACCTCCTCACCTTCCTCAACATGTGCCGGCGGACCGGGGTCCTGGTGATGGAGCGGCCCGACCAGGAGACCAAGCTGTTCCTGCGCGAGGGCCGCCCCGTCTACGCCACCTCCACCAAGGAGGACCTCCGCCTGGGCGCGATCGTGGTGCGCATGGGGAAGGTGGCGGCGGAGGCCCTCGGGCCCGCGCTGGCCCGCCACGGCGGCGTGGGCCGGCTGGGGCAGATCCTGGTGACCGAGAAGCTCATCACCGAGGCGGAGCTGGCGTCCTGCCTCAAGGTCCAGGTCTCGGAGGTCATCTTCGACACCTTCCGGTGGGGCCAGGGTGTCTTCACCTTCTGGGACGGCGTGCCCCCGCCGGCCAGCGCGGTGACGCTGGAGATGGACCTCCAGAACCTGCTGATGGAGGGAGCACGCCGCACGGACGAGCGCGGGCGGCTTGGGGAGATCTTCCCCGACCTCGGCATGGCGGTGGAGACGCTGGCCAACCCCGAGCGCGTGAAGCACAGCGTGAACCTGACCCCCGAGGAATGGAAGGTGTTCTTCCTGGTGGACGGGCGCCGGACCTTGAGCGAGATCTGCCACCTGGCGGGCAACGTGGACGAGGCGTTCACCCTGCAGATCCTCCACAACCTCGTGCTGGCCAAGTTCGTCAGCGTGGTGCCGGCGCCCGCCTCCACGCCCACCGCCACCCTCCCGCCGCCCCAGGCCGCGGAGGCGCAGGGGCACGGGACGCAGAAGATGGGGGACGACAAGGGAACGCCCTCGGGCGGCGTGTCCGTCGAGTTCTCCGAGGGACAGGGGCCGAAGCCCGAGGACGACACCAAGGAGATCGTCACCCCCAAGGCCGTCCAGTACAAGACGGCCCGGAAGCTCACCACGAGCCGCCTCGTCCTGGTGGGGGACGGCGGCGAGACGGGCTATCCGCTGACCCGCGACACCTACACCGTCGGGCGCCACCGGAACAACGACATCGTGGTCTCCGACCCCAAGGTCTCCTCCTTCCACGCGCGCTTCGACCGCACGCTGGAGGGCTTCGTGCTGGTGGACCTGCGCAGCCGCAACGGCAGCTTCGTCAACGGCAAGCGGGTGGACGCCGCCGTCCTCCAGGACGGGGACGAGGTGCGGTTGGGGACCGCCCGGCTGCGCTTCAAGATGGACTAGGGCGTGCCCGAGGTCCGTCCCTTCCCGGGGATCCTCTACCAGGTGCCGCCCCGCGACCTCGGGAAGGTCCTGGCCCCGCCCTACGACGTCATCACGCCCGCCGCGCAGCAGGACCTCTACGCCCGCGATCCGCGCAACATCGTGCGCGTGGTCCTGAACCGGACGCCAGGCGAGGCGGGCTACGCGGAAGCGGGCGCGACCTTCGCGCGCTGGATGGAGGAGGGCGTCCTGGCCGCCGATGCGCGCTCCGCCTTCTACGTCCTCGAGCAGGCCTTCGAAGCGGGTGGCCGCGCGCGCGTCCGTCTCGGGGTGGTCGCCCGATTCCGGGCCGAGGACCCGGAGCGGCGGGTGATCCTCCCCCACGAGCAGACGCGAAAGGGGCCGCGCGAGGACCGCTATCGCCTGCTCCTGGCCACGCGGGCGAACTTCAGCCCCATCTTCTTGATGTTCCCCGATCCCAAAGGCGCCTTCGCCGAGGCCATGGCCGGCGTGACCGCCGGGCCGCCGGCGCTGTCCTACACCGACGACGGCGGGGTGGCGCACCGGTTCTGGCGCGTCGTGGAGAACGGGACCGCGGCCGGCCTGGCGGACGCGCTGATGGGCGCCAGGGCCTACATCGCCGATGGCCACCATCGCCACGCCACCGCGCTGCGCTACCGCGACGCGTTCGGCCCCGACGGCGCGTGGACGATGGGCTACTTCACCCCGCTCGAGGGCCCCGGGCTCGTGGTCCTGCCCTACCACCGCATCCTCGCCCGCGGCCCGTCATTGGCGGAGGCGCGGCGCGCCCTGGAGGGACG
>DAINRN010000420.1:0-3820 GCA_036741815.1 Acidobacteriota bacterium | reverse complement strand
CACCAGACTCCCCGGCTCGGGCCCGAAGCGGATGGCGGTGCTTCCATTCGAGAACCTGGGCGCGGCGGAGGACGGGTACTTCGCGGACGGGATGACGGACGAGGTGCGGAGCAAGCTCGCGGGGTTGTCCGGCCTCGCGGTCATCGCGAGCGCCAGCGCGAGCCAGTACAAAGCCACGACCAAGCCGCCCGAGCAGATCGCAAAGGAGCTGGGGGTCGGCTATCTCCTGGGCGCCAAGGTCCGGTGGCAGAAGTCCGGGCCGACGAGCCGGATCCGCGTGACGTCCGAGCTGGTGGAGGTGAGAGGCGGAGGCGCGCCGACGACGCGATGGCAGGAGGCGTACGAAGCGGACCTCTCGGACGTGTTCCGCGTGCAGGGGGAGATCGCGACGAAGGTGGCGCAGTCGCTGGAAGTGGCGCTGTCCGGGAAGGACCGCGGGCGCCTCACGGCACGTCCCACGACGAACCTCGCAGCGTACGACGCCTACCTCAAGGGCCAGGAGATCCAGAAGGGGGGCTACAATCCCACGACGCAGCGACGCGCGGCGGCGCAGTACGAGCAGGCGGTGGCGCTGGATCCCGGCTTTGCCCTGGCCTGGGCGCGGCTCTCCGTCAGCCACTCCCTGATCTACCGCTTCGGCGTGCCGTCGCCCCAGGAAGCTGAGGCGGCCTGGAAGGCGGCCCGGGGGGCCGTGGAGCTGGCGCCAAACCTGCCCGAGGGGCAGCGTGCCCTCGGGGATTACTACGACATGGTCAAGAAGGACCCCGAAAAGGCCCTCGAGGCGTACGCGCGCGGGCTGAACCTCGCCCCCGACGACGCGCTCCTTCTCCTAACATCGGCCCGCGCCGAGCGAAACCAGGGGCGGTGGGAGGAGGCCCTCGCGCACCTGCGTCGGGCGCGGGAGATGGACCCCCGCTCGCCAGAGGGCGAACAACAGCTCGGGGTCACTCTCCTCTCGCTGCGCCGCACCCGCGAGGCGCGCGAGGCGTTCGACCGTGGCCTGGTCCTCGCCCCGGCGAACCTCAACCTGATCGAACTGAAGGCGATCACCTTTCTCCAGGGGGGAGACCTCGCGGGGGCACGGGCAGTGTTGGCTGGGGCACCGAAAGAGGTGGAGCCTACGGCCCTCGTGGGCTACTTCGCGACTTATTACGACCTCGACTGGGTGCTCGACGACACGCAGCGCGACGTGTTGCTGCGCCTGACGCCGGGGGCATTCGACGGCGACCGAGGGTCCTGGGGGATCGCCCTGGCGCAGGCGTCGGCGCGGCGTGGGGACCAGGCCAAGGCCCGCGAGTACGCCGAGGAGGCGAGAAAGGCCTTCGCCGCGCAGTTGGCGGAGGTCCCGCAGGACGGGCAGCGCCACGTCCTCTTCGGCCTGGCGCTGGCCTACCTGGGCCGCAAGGCCGAGGCGGTCCGCGAGGGGGAACGGGGTGTTGCGCTGCTGCCGATCGCGAAGGGCTTCGTGCTCGGCCTGTACCTACAGCACCAGCTCGTGCGGATCCACATCCTCTTCGGGAACCACGACAGGGCGCTGGACCTGCTGGAGCCGCTACTGAAGGTCCCGTACCACCTCACGCCCGGCTGGCTGCGCATCGACCCCAACTTCGACCCGCTCCGCGGCAACCCACGCTTCGAGAAGCTCGCGCGCGGAACGTAGCGCGCCGCCCGCTTCGGGGAAGTTGCGAGATCGCGGAGGGGGACCGTCCGGTGCTGGGATCAACGACGCTTCGTCCTCGACTGGGATTCCTGGTGTTGGCCGTGCCGGGAGCGCTGACGTGCGTGGCCACGCTCGGAGTCTTCGCCGCCGCGCGTCGCGGGCGGCCGTCGTAGCGGCTACGTGGGCTCGAACTCTTCCGGGCCGCGCGACGTGTACGGGCAGATCTCGCGGAAGGCGCACTGGCCGCACGCCATGTACGAGGGCTTGGGCGCGAAGGCGCCGCTGCGGATCAGGGCCGAGACCTCGCGGATCCGCCCCTCGGTGCGCTGGGCTTCGTCGAGTGTCGGCCTCTTCCCCGCGACGAGACCCGTCTCCAGGAACCGCAGCTCCACGCGATCGGGCAGGCGCGCGGTGGTGCGCAGGTGCGCCAGGGCGTAGATGTCGAGCTGCAGGCTCTTCTGCGCGCGCTCCGCGGCCTTCCTGGGATCGTCGACCGCTCCCGTCTTGAAATCCAGGATCGTGACGTGCCCGTCGTCCTCGACCACGAGGTCGTAGCGGCCCTGGAGGCGCGTCCCCGCCTCTCCGCCCTCGGCCTCCAGGTAGAACGTGAACTCCTTCTCCACGCCCGTCGGCCGCAGGGGCCGGACCGCCTCCTCGCGATGGAAACGGCGCAGGGCCTCCTCGCCGGCGGCCCGCCTCTGGTCCTCGTGCTCGCGGGAGAGGAAACCCTCGGAGACCCAGGCCGCGCGGAAGGCCGCGACGAGGTCGTCCTCGGAGAAGGGGCGGCCGAGCAGCCGCGCGCGGAAGTGCTCCTGCACCGCCTGGTGCACGGCGCTCCCGAACACGATCCGGTGATGGACCAGCAGAGGGACGCGGAGCCGGTGCACGTACTTGTACTTCAACGGGCAGGTCTCGTAGTCGTCGATCTGCCGGAACGAGAGGCGCAGGACCTCGCTGTCGGGCAGAGGGCCCGCGGGCAGGTCCTCGGCGTCCGGGGCCGGCTGGTGGCGGGCCAGGGCCTCCAAAGCGCGGCTGCGGCGCGGCGGCGCGGGCGACGGCAGGTCCAGGGCCTCCACCACGAAGCGGGACAGCTTGCGCGTGCGGGCGGTCCCGTAGTCCGCCGCCGAGGTCAGGACCAGCTCGTCCTCGGCGCGCGTCATGCCCACGTAGAAGAGCCGCCGCTCCTCGTGCAGGTGCGCGTCCGCCGCGCCGACCTCCTCTCCGCGGAGATCCGCGGGCAGCTCCAGCGGCTCTCCCCGACGCTGCAGCGGGAACTTGCCCTCCACGCACGCCACCATGAAGACGAGCGGGAACTCCAGGCCCTTGGCCTTGTGAACGGTCATGACGTGGACGGCGTCCTCGTCGGCCACCGCCTCCGCCACCGCGGGGTCGTCGCCCGCCTCGCGCAGGAGGTCGAGGTGAGCCACGAAGGCGGGGACCCGGTCGTGCTCGGCCACGTCGCCGTAGGCCTTCACCACGTCGAAGAAGCGCGCCACGTTCTTGACCCGCGCCTCGGAGGCCGCGGTGGCTTCGCGGGCCAGGCGGGCGAGCAGGCCCGACGATTGGAGGAAGCGGTAGAGCACCTCGCCCGTGCGCAGGCGCGGCAGGTCGGCCGCTGCCCTCTCCAGGTCCGCCAGCAGACGCGCGGCGGCTTCGCGCGCGGCCCCGCCGATGCCGGCCAGCTCCTCGTTCTCGCCGAGCGTGCGCAGCACCTCGAGCAGGGGCCGGTTCTTCCGCGTGGCGTACCGGTTCAGCCGAAGCAGCTCGGGACCCGGAAGCCGGTAGGCCTCGGAGGCCGCGAGGTAGAAGACGGACACCGAGTCGTCGGGATGGGCCAGGGCCCGCAGGAACGACACCAGCAGCCGCACCTCCTCGCGGGCGTAGAGGCCGCGGCTGCCTGTGAACCGGTGTGGGATGCGCTTCACGTTCAGGGCGCGCAGGAAGGCGTCGGCGTCGTCGTTGCTGCGTACCAGGATGGCGACGTCGCGCGGGCGCAGGCCGCCCACCAGGCGCTCCTCGATGAGCGCGGCCACGCCGTCGGCCTCGGCGGAGGCGGTGTCGAAGGCCAAGTGGCGGACGGCCGGCCCGCCACGCCGCTGTGAGCGCAGCCGCTTGTCGATGCCGGCCACGGCCTCCAGCCGGTAGGGGTTGTTGTAGGAG
>DAINRN010000419.1:0-3822 GCA_036741815.1 Acidobacteriota bacterium | reverse complement strand
AGGCCAGCCGCTTGCCGTCGGGGCTCCAGGCGGGAAGGATGTTGAGCGAGCCGTTCACGGTGTGGCGCTTCGGGTTGTAGCCGTCGTAGTCGACCCAGTAGATCTCTTTCGAGCGCCGCTCCTTGGTCGCGTCGCGGTCGGAAACGAACGCGATCTTGGAGCGGGCGACACCCTTGTACTGGGTCAGGGTCATGATGTCGTCCGACGCCATGTGCGCCACGACCCGCGGGTTGTCGGCGCGGTTGGTGTACCGCTTGGCCAGCATGCTCTGGCCGGTGTCCACGGAATAGACCTGCACCTCCGCCTTCAGCTCGCCGGACATGACCTGCGCGCGACTCAGCACCAGGACGTTGGCGCCGATGCCCTTCCAGTCGGTGAAGTTCGGGGCGTCGGGGTTGAAGGCGGGTATGGCGGCCATGAGGCCGTCGGGGACGAAGCGGAAGAGGGCCTCGAACTCCAGGTCCTTGCGCAGGACCTGGGTGATCGTCCGGCAGGCCTCGCGGCTGGCCTCGTCGCCCGCGCGGGGGATGCAGGCCGGCACCGCGAAGCGCTGGGTCCCGCCCTCGATGAAGATGGTGGGCTGCCCCGGCGGCGGCTGCGCCGCGCCGGCGGAAGCCAGCCAGAGCAGGGCCGCGCAGGAGAGCCCCGCGGCCAGCCCGCGGACGGCCCTACTGGACCGGCTTGAAGATCGCCTGGATCGTGTACCGGTTGGTTCCATAGTCCTTGGGTAGTGGGCCGAAGGGACCGGCCGAGGACACGGCGCGCTGCGCTGCCAGGTCCAGGAGGGCCGCCCCGCTGGACTGGGCCACGCGCACGTCGGTGACCGAGCCGTCGGCCAGGATCGTGAACATGACGGCGATGGGCTGCCGCAGGTCGCCCTTGATCTGCTGAGTCCAGATCGTCCAGATCTTCCGCTGCACCCCGGCCAGGTACCAGTCCCCGAAAGGATCCGTCCCGCCCGGCACGCCGGCCCCGGGCGGCCCGAACTCGAGCCCGGGCGTGGTGCTCGCGCGTCCCGTCCCGCGGGGCGCGCCGGTCGGGGCGCCCCGCGTGTAGGCGCGCTCCGCGTCGGTCAGCTGCGGCCGGGCCTCGGCCACCCTCTCCGGCTTCTTCTTCGCGGGCTTGGCGTCCGGCTCGGGCAGCCGGTTCTTCGGCGGCGCCTCGGTCGGCGGCTTCAAGACCTTCGGCGGCTCGGGCGCCGGCGCCGGGGCGAGCGTCTGCGGCGCGGGCTCCGGGGCGGCGGGGGCCGGGGCCGGCGGCTCGGGGTTCGCCGGACCTCCTCCGCCCGGCGGCAGCGGTACCGCGAAGCCGTCGAGCACCTTCAGCGGCGGCTCTTTGGGCAGGATCAGCGGGAGCACGAAGATCGAGGCCAGCAGCAGGGCGTGCGCGGCGCCGGAAAGGATCAGCCCGCCCGGGAAGCCGCGCTCGAGCGCGGCCCGCTCCACGATCACGCGGTCCACCGCGTCGTTCAACGGACGGCCTTCTCCTGGGGCAGGACGTAGACGAAGCCGATCTGCTCCACGCCCGCCTTCTTGATCACGTCCACCACC
Source organism: Acidobacteriota bacterium (assembly GCA_036741815.1). GTDB lineage: Bacteria > Acidobacteriota > Vicinamibacteria > Fen-336 > Fen-336 > DAINRN01. The sequence continues at coordinate 2,272 of DAINRN010000419.1, read as the reverse complement.
TGGATGACCTTCGCGTAGCGCAGGCCCTCGTCGGCCCGGAGGTAGACGACCTTCAAGGACCGTCCTTCCATCATCCCGCGGAGCTGGTCCTCGAGGAGCAGGATGTTGACGGGGCGGCTGTCGATGAAGATCTGCTCCTTGGCGTTGATGGTGACCTCGGTCCGCGTCTCGGGCTCGATCTGCGGCTGGTTCGCCACGGGCAGGGAGACGTCGATCCCGCGGCTCATCATGGGCGCCGTCACCATGAAGACGAGGAGGAGCACCAGGACCACGTCCACCAGCGGGGTGACGTTGATCTCGCCCAGCACGGCCGTGCCCCTCCGCGAGCGCAGCCCGCGGTAGGTGGCGGCCGCATGGCCGGCCGCGCCCTCGCCGTTGCCCCCAGCCTGCATCTCCCTACGTGAAGTTACGCTCGACGATGTTCAGGAATTCCAGCGCGAAGTCGTCCATCATCGAGGAGAGCACCTTGATCCGGCTGCTGTAGAAGTTGTAGAAGACCGCGGCCGGGATGGCCGCGGCCAGGCCCATCGCGGTCGTGATCAGGGCCTCCGAGATCCCCGGCGCCACCACCGCCAGGTTCGCCGATCCCATGCGACCGATGTCGCCGAACGCGTTCATGATCCCCCAGACCGTCCCGAAGAGGCCCACGAACGGCGTGACGGTGGCGGTGGTGGCCAGGAAGGTGACGCGCCGCTCGAGGCGCGTGCCCTCCACCGTGGCCGCCCGCACCAGCGCGCGCGACAGCGAATCGAGGCTGCGCACGGTGGGACGCTGGCCGGTGGGGGCGGGGTTCACGCTGGGGCCACGCACCTGCTGGTTCACCTCGATGTAGCCCGCCTGGAAGACGCCCACCAGCGGGCTGGACTTGAGCTGCACGCAGACCGAGTTGACTTCGGAGAACTTGCTGCTGCGGCGGAACACGTCGAGGAAGGTGAGCGACTGCGAATACGCGCGCCGGAGGGAGACGCCCTTATAGAGGATGATGGCCCACGAGATGAACGAGAACAGGGCCAGGATGACCAGCACGACCTTGACGACGACGCCCGTGTGCCGGAGGAGGTCGCCCACCCCTCCCGTGAAGGCCGTCGGCTGGAGGAGCATGAAAACGGCCGCTGCGGACACGTACACCTCGCTAGATTGGGCCGACGAGCGAAATTGCCACAACAGGTTGGGGTATGTCAAACACAAACCACTCCGGCTCCTCTTTCGACGGCCGAGGGGCGTTGGTGGTTTGTGTTCTCGTGATTGCTCCTTGTCCGGGCGTTGTGCTATTCTCACGCCGATCCGTTTCATGATTAAACTCATTAGGATCAATAACATCGCATTGATTCCCGGTGTCGAGATCGAGTTCGGTCCCGGCCTGACCCTCTTGACCGGCGAAACCGGCGCCGGCAAGTCCATCCTGATCGACGCGCTCGGACTGCTCCTCGGGAACCGCGCGTCCTCCGAGCTGATTCGCACCGGCGAGGACCGCGCCGTCGTCGAGGGTGTCGTGGACGGCCGGTCGATCGCGTCGTTCCTCGAGGAGCACGGCCTGCCCCTCGACGACACCGACGGCGAAGCCATCCTGCGCCGCGAGATCCAGGCCGAGGGGAAGGGCCGGGCCACGATCAACGGCGCCCTCGTGCCGGTGTCGGTGCTCCGCGACCTGTCGCCGCGCATCGCGCGCATCCACGGGCAGCACGAGCCGCAGGGGCTGCTGGACCCGGACACGCACCTGCAGCTTCTGGATCGCCATGCCGGCCTCGCGGCCGACGCGGACCGCGTCGCCGGCCTGCACCGCGCGCTCCGCGAGGTCGAGGCATCACTCGAGTCCCTCCGCCGCGGCCGGGAAGAAGGCGAGCGCCGCCGCGAGATGCTCGAGTACCAGGCCGCAGAGATCGAGAAGGCCCAACTCTCCGCGGGAGAAGAGGAGGCGCTCAGGCAGGAGAAGGTCATCCAGGCCAATGCGGATCGCCTGGCGTCGCTGACGTCGCAGGCGTACGCGCTGCTCTACGAGGACGAGGAGGCGGTGGCCGCGCGCCTCGGGCAGGCGTATCGCAAGGTGGAGGAGCTGGCGGCGATCGACCCGAAGTTCTCTCAATATCTCGAGGCGCGCGGCGCGCTCATGGCGCAGGTCGAGGACCTGGCCCTGGCGTTGCGGGACTATCGCGAGGCGATCAACGTCACACCCGGACGGTTGGACGCGATCGAGACGAGACTGGCTTTGATCGACCGGTTGAAAGGCAAGTACGGCAAGACCGTCGAGGAGATCCGCGCGTTCGGGAAGCGC
>DAINRN010000418.1:0-3825 GCA_036741815.1 Acidobacteriota bacterium | reverse complement strand
GATCGTGACGTACATGCGAATCCGCCCGGTCTGCGGGGCGCGGACGGCGGCGCCATCTTAACCCGATCGCCCGCACGCACCATCGACGCGGCCCGGCCGCGTTTCCCCGGAGACTGAATTACGATACGTGGGATGGCGCGCGCGCGGCCCAGGCGGGTGGGGATCCTCACCGGAGGGGGCGACTGTCCCGGCCTCAACGCCGTGATCCGCGCCGCCACCCGCACCGCCTTCAACATGGGATGGGAGGTCTACGGGATCGAGGACGGCTTCGACGGCCTCCTCACCCGGAACGTGCGGCGGCTGTCCCGGCGCGACGTGCGCGGGATCCTCCAGCTGGGCGGCACCATCCTGGGGACCACGAACCGCCACAACCCCTTCCTCTATCCCGTCTCCCGCAACGGCGCGGTCGTGGAGACCGACCGCTCGGCCGTGGTGGTGCGGAACTTCCGCGCCCTGGGCCTGCACGCGCTCATCGCCATCGGCGGCGACGGCACGCTGGGAATCGCGGAGCGGCTGTTCCGCAAGGGCGTCCCCATCGTGGGCGTGCCCAAGACCATCGACAACGACATCCCCGCCACGCTCATCACCTTCGGCTTCGACACCGCCGTGTCCACGGCCACCGACGCCCTGGACCGCCTGCACACCACGGCCGAGGCCCACAAGCGGGTGATGGTGGTGGAGGTCATGGGCCGCTACACGGGCTGGATCGCCCTGCACTCGGGCGTGGCCGGCGGCGCGGACGTGATCCTCCTGCCCGAGATCCCCTTCGACGTGGACAAGGTGTGCGACACCATCCGCGCCCGCGAGCGGGTCGGCCGCGAGTTCTCGATCGTGGTGGCCGCCGAGGGGGCGGTCCCCGTTCATGGCAGGATGATGACCCAGGGCCCCAAGGAGGCGGGGCGCGAGGTGCGACTGGGGGGGATCGCGGAGTGGCTGGCCGCCGAGATCGCCTCTCGCTTCGCGGGCAAGGAGACGCGCAGCCTCGTGCTCGGGCACCTGCAGCGTGGCGGCCCGCCCACCAGCTTCGACCGGCTCCTCGGCACGCGCTTCGGGTCCGCGGCCATGCGCATGGTGGGCGAGAAGAAGTTCGGGGCCATGGTGGCCCTCGACCCTCCGCGCGTGCTGGCCGTGCCCCTCCGTGTGGCGGTGGGGAAGGGGAAGCTCAAGAAGGTGCCGCTCGGATCCGACGTGATCCGCTCCGCCCGCGACATGGGCATCGGGTTCGGGGATTGAGAGGCATGTCACGGACAGCGCGCCGGGCCGCGGCCGCTCTGGCTCTGTCGGCCCTCTTCGGCTGCAGCGTTTTCAAGGGCAAGCCCGCGCCGGCCCCGGTGCCGTCGGCGCCGCCGCCCTTGCCCGTCAAGAAGGCCGAGGAGGAGGTGGTCGTGGCGGCGTGGGCGGAGCCGAAGCGGCTGCCCCCCGCGGGCGGGGCCGCGCAGATCCTGGTCCGCCTGCGCCGGCGGGGCGGCGCGCCCTACCAGGGCGTGGAGGTCCGGCTGCAGACCTCCGCCGGGCGCCTCTTCTCCGGCGGCAAGGTCCTGGTCACCGACGCCGCGGGCCAGACGCGCGACCGCCTCACCACGCAGCGCACCGCCGAGGTGACGCTGAACGCCGGGGGAACCGTCTACCGCTTCCACGTCGGCGTGGGACCGCCGCCGGAGCCCTAGCAGCGGCCCGTGCGTCCCCCCGACGGCGGCCTCCTCCGCGACCTGGGCCGCCTCCTCGCCCCCGAGCGGGTCCTGTCGCGGCCCATCGACCTGCTGGGCCGGTCCGTGGACGCCTCGATCTACAGGCTGATCCCGCGCGCGGTCGTCCGGCCCCGCGATGTCGCCGAGATCCAGGGTCTGCTCGGGTACGCGCGGAGCCACGGCCGCCACCTGACCTTCCGCGCCGCGGGGACGTCGCTCTCCGGGCAGGCGGTCACGAACGACATCCTCGTCGAGCTGGCGCCCTTCTGGAAGGGCGTGCGCGTCCTGGACGGCGGCGCGCGGGTCTGGTGCCAGCCCGGCGTCGTCGCGGGCTACGTCAATCGCCTCCTCGCTCCTTTCGGCCGCCGGCTGGGTCCCGATCCCGCCTCCGTCGACGCCGCGATGATGGGCGGCATCGTGGCCAACAACTCGTCCGGGATGTGCTGCGGGGTGGCGCAGAACAGCTACCACACCCTGCGCTCGATGGTATTGGTCCTGGCCGACGGCACCGTGGTGGACACCGCCCGCGCCGACGCCGATGAGGCCCTGCGGCACGATCGCCCCGACCTGCACGAGGGCCTGGGCTGGATGCGCGACATCGTCCGCGCCGATGCCGCCCTTGCGGACAAGATCCGCCGCAAGTTCGCGCGCAAGAACACCACCGGGTACAGCCTGAACGCCTTCCTCGACCACGAGGCACCCGCCGAGATCCTGGCCCACCTCATGGTCGGGTCCGAGGGCACGCTCGGCTTCCTGGCCGAGATGACGCTGGACACGGTGCCCGAGCCGCCTGCGCGCGCCACCGGGCTGCTCTTCTTCGGCGAGCTCCAGGAAGCGGGCGCCGCGGTCGCGCCGCTGGCGGCGGCGGGGGCCGCGGCCCTGGAGATCATGGACGCGGGGTCCCTGCGCTCGCAGGCCGAGGACCGGGCCTACCCGTTCGCGCTGGGCGACCTCACGGCGGCGCTCCTCGTCGAGTTCCGCGAGGCGGACCCCGCGTCGCTCCGGGAGGCCGTCGCCCGCGGCCACGCGGCCCTGACGCCGTTCCGCCTGCTGGCGCCCGCGGAGTTCACCACGGACGCGGCAAAACGGGACCGGCACTGGCAGCTGCGCAAGGGCCTCTTCCCCTCGGTGGGCGGGATGCGGCCGCCGGGGACCGCGGTGGTGATCGAGGACGTCGTGGTGCCCGTGGAGCGGCTGGCCGAGGCGACGCTGGACCTGCGGGCCCTCTTCGCGCGCCACGCCTTCCCCGAGGCCATCGTCTTCGGCCACGCCCGCGACGGAAACCTGCACTTCGTGTTCGCCCAGGACTTCCAGGACAAGGCCGCGGTGGCCCGCTACGGCGCTTTCATGCGGGACGTGGTGGACCTCGTGGTGGGGAAGTACGAGGGGGCCATCAAGGCGGAGCACGGCTCGGGCCGGAACATGGCGCCCTTCGTGCGCGACGAGTGGGGCGACGCGGCCTATGGCCTGATGCGCGAGGTCAAGCGCCTGCTGGACCCGGACGGGATACTGAACCCGGGCGTGCTGTTGAACGACGACCCCGAGGTTCACCTCAAGGACCTCAAGCCGCTGCCGCCGATATCGCCGCTCGCGGACCGCTGCATCGAGTGCGGGTTCTGCGAGCCGCGCTGCCCGTCGCGCGACCTGACCCTCACCCCGCGGCAGCGCATCGTCGTGCACCGCGAGCTGGTACGGCTGGCCGCCCTCGACACCCCTGAGGCACGGAAGTGGGCGGCCTCGCTACGGGCGGACTTCGACTACGAGGGAATCACGACCTGCGCCGTCGACTCCATGTGCTCGACGTCGTGCCCGGTGAAGATCGACACCGGGGCGCTGATCAAGGAGACGCGCGCGGCCACGCATCCCGCGTCGGCCCATCGCATCGCCGGGGCGGCGGCGCGCCATTTCGGCGTCGTGGCCAAGGCGGCGCGCACCGGCCTCCGGCTGGCGTCGCTCGCCGGCCGCACCGCGGCGGGCCGCCTGCTGCTGAGCGGCGCCAGCCGCCCTCTGCATCGCGCGTTGCCGTCGCTGATCCCTTGGCTGCGCAGCGACATGCCGCTCCCGCGCGCCGCGCGCCGGTTGCCGTCGATCCCGCGCCGCACCACCGCGACGGGCACCGGAGCGCCGCGCGTGGTCT
>DAINRN010000417.1:0-3838 GCA_036741815.1 Acidobacteriota bacterium | reverse complement strand
AGCCGCGCGTGGAGACCATGATCTCCATGACCGGCGTCCACAAGATCGTAGGCATCCATCGCGAGGAGGCCGCGGCCCTGGCCTCCTTCGGAAAGGGCCGCAAGAAGGGGAAGGGCGATGCGTAGGGTGCGTCTGAACACGGGATACGAGCTGGTCCTGGACGGCGAGCTCCTCGGCATCCTGGAGGCCCTGTACCGCGAGGTCACCCTCAAGAGCCACCTGCGCGTGACCTTCGAGGAGATGATGAAGGAGATCCGGGGCCTGGTGGACCAGATGGGAGAGGACGACTGCAAGCGGTACCTGGTGGAGAGCCTCTTCCTCAACACGGTGACCTACGAGAACGAGATGCTGGACGCCTACGTGCGCCGGCTCACCGCCGGACGGAAGAAGGGGCGGGGAAGGGCGGCGGGTATATCATGAGGATTGCCATGCCCTTTCTGTCCCGCAACCATCGGTCCGCCATCCTGGCCGCTTGTCTCGTCCTTGTCGGGACGGTCTTCGGGGCCGGCCCCGCCTTCTCGTCCGACCAGTCCAACCCGAACGTCCCGATCGACGGCGCGCGCATCGCCGTGGACCCGCCCTCCTTCGATTTCGGCAAGGTGCTCCCCCAGAAGTCCCTGACCCGTGAGTTCAGCATCCGCAGCTTCGGCGCGCAGGACCTCGTGATCGAGAACGTGTCCACGACCTGCGGCTGCACGGTGGCGGACAACCTGGCCAAGAAGGTGGTGAAGCCCGGCGGGAGCCAGCCGCTGCGCGTCACCCTGACCACGCCTGCCAACCCGGGAGCGATCACCAAGAGCGTGATGGTTCGATCGAACGATGCCGTCCGGCCGCTGCTCGAGATCAAGCTCAAGGCCACCGTGGTGGCCGAGACGCCCTAGGCCGCGGGACGGCTCAGGAGGGATCGAGGGCCAGGGCGCGCGCCCCGGCGACGGCGGGAATCTCCACCACCGGAAGCTGGGGGTGCGTCACCAGGGTCCAGGCCTCCGGCGTGGCCATGAGCTCCCGGGCCAGGGCCGCGTGCAGGGCGTGGCCGGCCTTCATGGCCTCGAGGTGCCCCACCACGGGGAAGCCGACCAGCGTCAGGTCCCCGATGGCGTCGAGCACCTTGTGGCGCACGAACTCGTCATCGAAGCGCAGGGTGTTGTTCAGGACACCCGTCTCGCCGATGACCACCGCGTTCTCCAGGCTCCCGCCCAGGGCCAGGCCCGCGCGGCGCAGGGTCTCCACCTCGCGGAGGAACCCGAAGGTGCGCGCGGGCGCCACGTCGGTGGCGAAGGCCTGCGCGCTCACGCGGAGGGAGAAGGCCTGGTGGCGCAGCAGCGGATGGTCGAAGCCGATCGTGTAGCTCACCGTGAAGTGATCGGCGGGGGACAGGCGGACCCACTTCCCGCCGCGCACGACCTCCACCGGCTTCACGACCTTCAGGTAGCGGCGGCTCGTGGCCAGGGGCCGCAGGCCCGCCTCGTGGATGAGGATCACGAAAGGCGCGGCGCTGCCGTCCATGATGGGGATCTCGGGGCCGTCCACCTCCACGCGCACGTCGTCCACGCCCAGGGCGTGGAGGGCCGAGAGCAGATGCTCGACGGTCCCGACCGAGACGTCGTCACGGCTCAACGTCGTGGCGTGGTCGAGGCGCGCAAGGTTCTCGAGCGAGCATGCGATCTCGACGCGGTGGTCGGTGCGGTAGAACCGGATGCCGTGCTCGGCGGGCGCGGGCTTGAGCTCGAGGCGCACCGGCCGGCCCGAATGGAGGCCGATCCCGGTACAGCCAACCGCCCTCCTCAGCGTCCTTCTGAAAGCCATCGAGAAAATGCCTGCGACAATCCTGCAAGCGCTGTACCACACAGTTCTGCCGCTAACTTGCTGATTGTCATTGGGCTGAGGTGGAGGGCGTCATGCGCGTTGCGCGCCGGCCACGGTTCGCCCTACCACGCTGTGGTGCCAGAGCCACGCGCGCCGGGGCGGTCAGAAGCCGGTCCCTCCCGCGCCCTGGTGCGCGCGATACGCGCCGGAGTCGCGGATCGACGCGATCTCGTCCACGGCGAGCCGGAGCTCGTCGTCGCTCGTGTAGAAATGCGGTGAGAGGCGGATCCCGGCTCCCGGCCGGAAATCGACCAGTATGTCGCGCCGCAGCAGCTCCCGCGTCACGGCCTGGCCGTCAGGAACATCGAGGATGACCATGCCGCCGCGCTCGCGGGGCGAGGCCGGCGTGCGCGGCGTGATCCCCCGCTCGCGGGCCAGGTCCAGGATCAGCTGGACCTGCCGCTCCGACTTGCGCCGGATGGCCTCCACCCCTATCGCGCGCACGATCTCGCAGCCCGCCCGCGCCGCGTAGAGCGCGGGGACGGAGGGCGTTCCGTGGAGGAAGCGCGCCGCGCCCTGCGCGTAGTCGACGGGACCGGGCTCGAAATCGAACGGCCGCTCGTGGGCCATCCACCCCGTGACGCGGGGCTCGAGCGAGGCCTGGAGGCGCGGGGCAACGTAGAGGTACCCGGCCCCCGGCCCGCCGCAGAGCCACTTGACGCTGCCCCCCGTGGCGAAGTCCACGTCCCACCCGGTGACGTCTACGGGCACCGTCCCCGCAGACTGATACAGGTCGGCCACCACGAGGGCGCCCACCTCGTGCGCGCGCCGCACCACCGCCGCCACGTCCTGCACGTAGCCGCTCTTGAAGACCACGTGGGACAGCGGCACCAGCAGGGTCTCCTCGTCGATGGCGGCCAGCATCCGGTCGAGGGGCACCGTGATGCCATCTTCGCTCGGCACCGGAGAGACGCGCGCGCCGAGGCGGCGGTGCGCCTCGTACACGTACATCACGGAGGGGAAGTTCAGGTCCTCGTAGACGATCTTGTTGCGGCGCCCGCCGAGGTCGAAGCAGGAGAGGATGAGCGCCTGGCAGATGGAGACGTTCTGGTGCATGGCCACGCTGCCCGGCGCGGCGCCGATGACCTGCGCCACCTCGTCGCCCACGGTCAGGGGCATGCGCCACCAGCCCTCGGCCCAGGCGCGCACGCCGCGCGTGGCCCAGGTGTCGGCGTAGTCCTGCAGCCGCTGCGCCGCGCCGCGCGGCATGGCCCCCAGGGAATGACTGACCAGGTACGTGGTGGTGGCGAGGATGGGAAACTCGCGCCGCCATTCGAGAAGGTCGGTGTCGGAGCCGGCGGCCGTCACGCCGGCGCCGTCCCGGGCAGGAGGGGGCGCAGGAAGAGGCCCGTGTGGCTCTCCGCGCAGCCGGCCACCTGCTCCGGCGTCCCCGTGGCCACCACCCGGCCCCCGTCCGCGCCCGCCTCGGGGCCGAGGTCGATGACGTGGTCCGCGCTCTTGATCACCTCGAGGTTGTGCTCGATGACGATCACCGTGTTCCCGGCATCCACCAGGCGCCCCAGGACGTGGAGCAGTTTCCTCACGTCGTCGAAGTGGAGGCCGGTGGTCGGCTCGTCCAGGATGTAGAGGGTGCGGCCGGTGTCGCGGCGGCCCAGCTCCCGCGCCAGCTTCACGCGCTGCGCCTCGCCGCCCGAGAGCGTGGTCGCGCTCTGCCCGAGCCGGACGTAGCCCAGGCCCACGTCCATCAGGGTCAGGAGCAGGCGGTTCAGCCGCGGGTGGGCGCTGAGCGCCGCCTGGGCCTCGGAGACCGTCATGTCCAGCACGTCCGCCACCGTCCGGCCGCGGTAGAGGATCTCCAGCGTCTCCCGGTTGTAGCGGCGTCCCTTGCACCCCTCGCAGCGCACGTAGACGTCAGGCAGCAGGTGCATCTCCACGATGCGCACGCCCCCGCCCTGGCAGGCCTCGCAGCGTCCGCCCTTGACGTTGAACGAGAAGCGGCCCGCGTCGTAGC
>DAINRN010000416.1:0-3840 GCA_036741815.1 Acidobacteriota bacterium | reverse complement strand
CCCACCTCGCGGACGTTCCCGTCCTTGTAGAAGTAGCCGGACATCCAGGCGGACCGGGTGGCGCCCCAGGCCAGGACCTCGCGGCCGCGCGTCGCGAGGAAGAGGTCCCGGCCGGATTCCCGGCGGGCCAGGATGGGAGGAGCGGCCAGGGCGAGGAGCAGCAGGAAGCCGGCCGCCGCCACCCGGAGCAGGCGCAGTGCTCCCACCGGGTCGGCGCCGATGCGCGCGGCGAAGACGACAGCCGCCACGAGCGTCCAGGCCGCCAGGGGAAGCGTCGCCGTCCACCCTGGATCTCCAAGCCTGCGCAGCACGAGGGGCGCGACACCGATCGGGATGGCCAGCGCGACGGTCAGCAGCGCCACGGCGCGGCGGCTTCCCGGCGCCCCGTCGCGGGTCAGATCGGAGGCGGCGCGTCCGACGAGGATGGCCAGCGGAGGCAGGCAGGGCAGGATGTAGCCGGGAAGCTTGGAGCCGGCGGCGCTGAAGAAGACGAAGGGCAACGCGACCCAAAGGAACACGAAGAGGTCCGGGGGCGAGGCGCGCGGGCGCAGGCCCGCCACGCCAGGGACGAGCAGCCCGGACCACGGGAAGAAGCCGAGCAGCACGATGCCGATGTAGTAGTGCCACGGCCCGGGGTGGTGATGCACCGTGGAGGTGAAACGCTGGACGTTGTGGTCGAGGAGGAAGACGTCCACGAAGGCCTGGCCCTGCGCGCGGTAGACGAGCACGTACCAGGGCGCGGCGACGAGGAGGAACAGCAACGCGCCGGTGGGGGAGAGGAGCCGGCGCAGGAGCGTCCAGTCCCGCCTGGCCACGACGTAGGCCCCGGCGACGAGGGCCGGCAGCAGGACACCGAGCGGGCCCTTGGCCAGGGTGGCGAGCCCCATCGCCACGCAGGCCGCGGGCAGCGCGAAGCGGCCCGCCATCCCGAGCAGGCGCAGGCCGAGGAGACCGATGGCCGTGGTCACGGTCGCGGCCAGGAGCATGTCCATGGCCGCGGCGCGGCCGTACGCGAAGGCCAGCACGGACGTGCCGAGCGCGAAGCCCGCGTGGAGGCCCGCCGCGCCGCCGTAGAGCCGGGCGCCGACGAGGGCGGTTACGCCGACCAGGAGCAGAGCGGCCGCGACGGAGGGAAGCCGTGCCGCGGCCTCCGTCTCGCCCAGCACCGAGAAGGACGGGGCCGCGAGCCAGTAGTACAGGGGCGGCTTCTCGAGCCAGGGCCTTCCCTGGAGCGTGGGCGTGACGAGGTCGCCCGAGCGGCGCATCTCCACCGCCACCCGGGTGTAGCGGGGCTCGTCGGGACCGAGGAGCGGAACCGCGCCGAGGCGGAAGAGCAGCAGGGCGCCCACGAGGGCGAGGAGGAGCGCCATGGATGTTGGCCGCATCGGGTGCGTCATCCTACAATCGGGCGCTTGAAGGCGACAACGGCGTGAGCGCGGACTTCGCGGCGGTGGCCGCCGAGGCCGCGCTGCGGGCGGGCGCGATCCAGAAGGATCGCTGGGGCCAGCAGATCCAGATCCACCAGAAGGGCGAGATCGACCTCGTTACGGAGGTGGACCGGGCCTGCGAGGACGCGATCCTCGACGTGCTGCGCTCGCGCTGCCCCGGCCACGACATCGTCACCGAGGAGACGCAGCTGGCCCGCACGGGGTCGCGCTACGTCTGGTTCACCGATCCCCTGGACGGAACCACGAACTACGCCCACGGCTACCCTTTCTTCTGCACGTCCGTGGCCTTGACGGTGGACGGCGAGGCCGTGGCGGGCGCGGTCTACGACCCGATCAAGGAGGAGCTGTTCACCGCCGAGCGGGGCGCCGGCGCGCGCGTGAACGGCCGGCCGCTGCGCGTCTCGACCTGCACCGCGCTCCTGCGCAGCCTGCTCGTCACCGGGTTCCCCTACGACCTCCGCGACGACCTTGCCGCGAAGCTGCGGCTCTTCACCCGGTTCATGGGCCACGCCCGCGCCATCCGGCGCGACGGCGCGGCCGCGCTCGACCTGTGCTACCTGGCCGCCGGGCGCATCGACGGGTTCTGGGAGGAGCGCCTTCAGCCCTGGGACATGATGGCGGGCACGCTCCTGGTCGAGGAAGCGGGCGGAAGGGTCACGCGCTTCGACGGCTCGCCGGTCGGCCTCCGCGCCGACGAGGTGGTGGCGGCGAATCCGGCGCTGCACGAGGCCATGCTCGGGGTGTTAGGAGCGTCGTAGCCCTCCGCGACCTCGTGAGACACTGTACGCGGCACGTGCTGGCGTAGCCCAATTGGCAGGAGGCAGCTGACTTAAAATCGGCACAGTCTGGGTTCGAATCCCAGCGCCAGCACCAACTACCCCTGCCGGGACGAGCCCTCGCCCTGGGGCGGCACCGCGGGCCAGTCGGAGCGCCAGGCGTCCGCCGTGCCCTCGCCGCGGTAGTTGATGCGGACCGGCATCGCGCTGAGCCTCTTGAAGAGCCGGGTCTCGGCGCGGATCGGCCACCACTCGTAGAGGAAGACCTCCAGCGGGCGCCACATCGCGACCCAACCTCCGATGAGGAAGCTCTCGCGGAGGACCTCGGCCAGCCTTCCTCCGCCCAGGGCGTCGGCGACGACCTCGCCGGCCACGATCGAGACGGCCAGGAACACGAGGCCGATGGCCAGGCTGGTGCGGCCCACCCGGAGCAGTTGCCTCATGCGGCGCTGGGAGGCTTCCGCCCGGTGGGTGAAGAACTCGTGGACGGCGTCGCGCAGGGCGCCGGGCTCCTCGGGAACGCCCGCGGGTCTGTCGAGGTGGACCACGAGGCCGAGCGGCGCATCCGCCGGCGCCTCACGGGCCCAGCTCACGATGAACTCCTCCGCGTTCGGGTCCAGGTCCTTCTCCCGGAACGGTGAGGGGTCCATGGCGTTGAAGAGCTGCTTGAGCTGGCCGACGTAGACCTCGATCAGCTCGCAGTTCGGCGGGATCGGATCGCCGGCGGCGTGTTCGTGGCGTCCCATCTCAGGGATTCGGCGGAGGGTCGGCGCGGCGGGCCACGATCGGCCGCTCCAGCCGGCGGCGGTGGCGCTCGCGCAGGAGGGCCAGGCCGCGGGAAAAGAGCGTGGCCGCCAGCCAGGCCCCGACGGCGGCCAGCGGATAGGCCAGGACGCGCGGGAAGAGGACGGCCACGACGGCCAGGAGCAGGAGGACCGCGCCCGCGGAGAGCGCGATGTGGCCCTCGATCGGCTCCAGCACCCGCCGGTTCGTCACCGCGGCGGAGACCGCGCTGCCGATGCGCATGGCCCCCGCCATGGCGCGGCCGGCGCTGCCGCGGGCCCGGGCGCCGGGCGGCAGCCGGCGCGCGGGCGTGCCTGGCGCGCGCACGCGGCTGCGCTCGTCCAGCACGACCTCGGTCGCGTTGGCCAGGTCCTCGGCGTACATGTCCGCCATGCGCTGCGCGAAGGCTTCGTCCTCCACCACAACGTCCAGCTCGCGGTTGCCCATCCAGCTCGCGATGTTGAGGTTCGTGGACCCCACGCGCGCCCACCTCGCGTCGGCCACCGCGGTCTTGGCGTGGAGCATGGTGCCGTTCCATTCGAACACGCGCACGCCCGCCTCGAGCAGCGGCCGATAACCGGCGCGGGAGACCAGGCGGATGGTCGGGATGTCGGTGGCGCCCGGCACCAGCAGCCTCACGTCCACGCCGTCTCGCGCGGCCGCGCGCAGCGCCTGGACGTAGGGCGTCGTCCCTGCGTAGTAGGCGTCGGTGAGCCACAGGGTGCGCCGGGCCAGGCCCGCGACGAGCTGGTCGATGCGGAAGAGGCCCGCGGTGTTGGGGACGGTGGCGATCACGCGCAAGTCGACGTCGTCACAGGCGTCGTCCCCGGGGT
>DAINRN010000415.1:3603-3845 GCA_036741815.1 Acidobacteriota bacterium | reverse complement strand
GCCAGGACGGGTCCTCCTCGGGCGGCGTGCCCGGCGCCGTGCGCCTGCCCCTGTGGTTCATCGAGGGCATGGCCGAGTACCTGTCGCTGGGCCCCGTCGATCCCCACACCGCGATGTGGATGCGCGACGCCGCCCGCAGCGAGAAGCTGCCGAAGATCTCGCAGCTCGACAGCTCGCGCTACTTCCCCTACCGATGGGGCCAGGCCTTCTGGGCCTACGTGGGCGGGCGCTTCGGCGACCAC
>DAINRN010000415.1:387-3593 GCA_036741815.1 Acidobacteriota bacterium | reverse complement strand
AGCGCCCTGGAGGAGGTGCTGGGGGTCAAGATCGACGACCTCTCCAAGGACTGGCAGAGGGCCTTGCAGGACGCCTACCAGCCGCTCATGGCCTCCAAGAAGGGGCCCGCGGATTACGGCCGCGCGCTCATCACCGACGAGCACGGCGGCGGGGAGCTGAACATCGCCCCCAAGCTGAGCCCCGACGGCCGCCAGCTCGTCTTCCTCTCCGAGCGCGGGATGTTCGCGGTGGAGATGTACCTGGCGGACGCCCAGACCGGCCAGGTCAAGAAGACCGTCGTCAAGACGGCCGTGGACCCCCACTTCGAGAGCCTGCAATTCATCAACTCCGCGGGGGCCTGGGACCCCTCGGGCCGACGCTTCGTCTTCGGCGCCGTCAGCGGGGGCAAGGCCGTGCTGTCGATCCTGGACGTGGCGCGCGGGCACATCTCGCGCGAGATTCCGCTGAAAGGCCTGGGCGAGGTGCAGAGCCCCACCTGGTCGCCCGACGGGCGGTACGTGGCCTTCTCCGCCATCACCGGCGGCCTGACCGACCTGTACATCTACGACCTCGAGGCGGGAGCGCTGCGGCGGATGACGAGCGACGCCCACGCCGACCTGCAGCCCGCCTGGTCGCCCGACGGCAAGAGCATCGCCTTCGTGACCGACCGCTTCTCGAGCGCGGTGGAGATGACCGAGGGCCGCGCCTATCGGCTGGCCCTCATGGACCCCGGCTCGGGCGAGATCCGGCAGCTTCCCAGCTTCGAAACAGGCAAGAACATCGACCCGCAGTGGGCGGCGGACTCCCGGAGCCTCTACTTCCTGTCCGACCGCAACGGGATCACCAACGTGTACCGGCTGGAGCTGGGCAACGAGAAGTGGTTCCAGGTCACCGACCTGCTCACCGGCGTCAGCGGCATCACCCCGCTCAGCCCGGCCCTGAGCGTGGCCGCCGGCCGGCTGGCCATGAGCGTCTACGAGGACGGCAAGTATTCGATCTACACCGTGGACGACGCGACGCGCCTCGCGGGCACCGCCGTGGAGGGTCCGGTGGACCCCACCCTCGCCTCCATGCTCCCGCCGCGCGACCGCCGGACGGCGGAGGTCCTCTCGCTGCGCGGCGATCCGTCCTTCGGGCTGCCGCGCCAGGGGAGCTTCGCCAGCGGCCCCTACAAGGCGGGGCTCCAGCTCGACTACGTCGGGCAGCCCACGGTGGCGGTGGGCACCGACCCCTTCGGGACCTACGTGGGGGGCGGCATCTCGCTCTTCTTCAGCGACATGCTCGGCAACCACTCGCTGGGCGGGTCGTTCCAGATCAACGGAAGCTTCGACGATTTCGGCGGCGTGGTCGGCTACATCAACCGCAAGCGGCGCTGGGACTGGGGCGTGGGCCTGGAGCAGATCCCCTATGCCACCGGCGCCTTCGGCAGCGGGACGGACGTCATCAACGGCGAGCCCGTCCTCATCGAGCAGCAGGAGATCTTCCGCCAGATCAACCGCGCCGTGTCCACCTTCGTGGCCTACCCGTTCAGCCGCTCGCGGCGGGTCGAGCTGGGGACGTCCTTCCGCAGCATCTCGTTCAAGGACACGCTGGAGACACAGATCTTCTCCCTGCGCACCGGCGAGCTGATCAACAAGGACAAGCAGAGCCTGCCCGCCCCCGAGAGCCTCCAGCTCTGGGAGGCCAGCGCCGCCTTCGTCGGCGACACGTCTCTGTTCGGTGCCACCAGCCCTATCCTGGGCCAGCGCTACCGCCTGGAGGTGGCGCCCAACCTGGGCGACGTGAAGTTCACGGGCGTGCTGGCAGACTACCGGCGCTACCTGATGCCGGTCCGGCCGTACACCTTCGCGTTGCGCGTCATGCACTATGGCCGCTACGGCAACGGGGGAGAGGACGACCGGCTGCAGCCGCTCTTCGTGGGCTACCCGAACCTCGTGCGCGGCTACGACGTGAACTCGTTCAGCGCGGTCGAGTGCGGGGTCTCGACCAACGGCGCGTGCCCGGTCTTCGACCAGATGCTGGGCAGCCGCGTCGCCGTGGCCAACCTCGAGGTGCGCTTCCCGCCCTTCGGCGCCTTCGGCGGCAAGGGCCTGTACGGACCGGTGCCCATCGACCTGGTGGGCTTCGCGGAGGCGGGCGTGGCCTGGAACGAGGGCCAGAAGGTGAAGTTCGACCTGAGCGGGGCCGACGGGTCCCTCGAAACGCGCCGGCCCGTACGCAGCGTGGGCGTGGGCGCGCGGGCGAACCTCTTCGGCTACGCGATCCTCGAGGTGGACTACGCCAAGCCCCTGGACCGGCCGCTGAAGAACTGGATCTGGGTGTTCAGCATCAGCCCCGGGTTTTGAGATTGAGCAAGGGGGGTGCTGCGCCGCACCCCCCTTGAACCCCCCGCTCGCTCCGCGGGGGTGAACCCCGCTCCGCTCGCCGCTCTGGCCTATGGCCAGGTGCTGCGCCGCACCCCCCTTGAACCCCCCGCGCCTCCGGTTGACAACGGATAACCCAAGGCTTCAAATCCGCCATCCCTCACTGGAGGTTTGACGATGCGGATGCTCATCGCGCTGGGGTTCCTTCTCGCGGCGCTGACCGTGCCGATCGTGGCGACTCCCGCGGCGGCCCAGGACCCCGTCAAGCTGACGCCTGACCAGTTCAAGGTCCTCTTCGAGAACGAGCAGGTGCGCGTGCTCGAGTTCAACGGGAAGGCTGGCGACAAGTCGCCGATGCACTCGCACCCGGACCACGTCCTCTACGTCGTTACCGGCGGCAAGGCGCGCTTCACGCTTGCGGACGGCAAGACGCAGGAGCGCGAGAGCAAGCCGGGCGAGGTCCGATGGAACCCGGCGGGCAGCCACGCGACCGAGAGCCTGAGCGACACCAAGGCCATCCTGGTCGAGCTCAAGAAGAAGTAGCGGGATCCTGGAGCGCTTCCTCCCCGACGTGGAACGGACCCGGTGGCAGGGCGGGTGGTTTTTCGCCACCCTGGGCGGCCTGGCGGCGGCCGCGCTCTTGTGGCGGGCGGTGGCCGCGGGCCGGGCCAACACGACCTCGCTCGTGCTGTTCACCCTGGCGGGAGCCCTGGCCGCCTGGGGGCTGCGCCTGGCCCTCGTCCGCGACGACGCCGTCGAGGTCGACCTCGACAAGCGCACCTACGTGCTGATCCGCGACGGCCGCCAGGCCGCGGCCGGAGCCCTGGACAAGCTCGACCCGCTCGTGACCTACGTGCGGGGGC
>DAINRN010000415.1:0-377 GCA_036741815.1 Acidobacteriota bacterium | reverse complement strand
AATGCGGCTCCAGCGCGTCGTACGCGTAGGGCAGCGGCGGCAACGAGTACGTGGTGAAGTCCAGCGCCGTCTCCGATCTGGCCTTCTTCGTCGCGGGCACGCCCGAGAGGGCGCGGCGGCAGATGGAGGGCCTGGCCCGCCGATGGCGTCTTTCCTGCCAATTCCTCGACGGCGCGGTGCGGGCCGCGGAGGACCTCGACAAACCGCTGCACGAGCGCCTGCGCCTCTCCGCGTCGGCGGAGCCCGCGCTCCTCCGCCCGGAGTGGAACCTCCGGATCGACGAGCTGAAGCCCGGCTACGCTCTCGTCTCCACGAACCGGTCGTTTGCCCCTTTCACGGAGGGTGCGTCCAGATCACCCCGGACGGCGTCTCCTACC
>DAINRN010000414.1:0-3861 GCA_036741815.1 Acidobacteriota bacterium | reverse complement strand
TATCAACACCCCGCTCCCCCAAGTGCTGGCGGCGAGCCTGGCGGACTGCGCCACCGCCAACGGGAGCTTCAGCTTCACGCCTCAGGGCATGAATTCTCTGGAGACGACGGAGCTCCAGATCGAGGTGACGGCGGACGAACTGGCCGGCGCCACCCGCACCTTGGTGATCTCGTTCGGCGGGGTGGAGAGCGACGCCCAGTTCGTGGCCAGCCGCACCTACGACTTCGAGACCGACTTCTCGGGCTGGACGGTCGAGCACGGGACGTACAACCGGGAGACCCCCGGGGCCAACGGCACCGCCTTCCATCTCCATTCGTCGACCCTGCTGGACGGCCAGTGCGACCTCGCGCGCTCGCCGCAGATCCGCCTCAAGGCGAACTCCACGCTGTCGCTCTGGAACCGGTACGACACCGAGAACCCGGTGCCCACTCCCTACGACCGGGCCAACATCGGCGTGGTGGACCTCGACGCCGGCACGCGGACGACGATCGTGCCCAACGGCGGGCGCCTCTATGACCTGCCGCCGGGCACGCCCAACGGGGCCTGCGTCACGGGCGGCGAGGCGGGCTGGTCCGGCACGCAGCTCACGTTCGCCATCAGCACCTGGGACGCGGCAGCCACGAACCCGGGCGGCGCGTTCACCGACCGGCGCGTGCAGATCGAGGCGGCCTACGGGACCGACCCCGGCCTCGCGCTCGAGGGCTTCCACTTCGACGAGGTGACGATCACGAACTTCGACGAGATCGTGGCCGACGCCCAGCCGAACCAGTGCGGCACGGGGATCACCGGCCTCTCCATCACCAACACGTCGGGGCCGGAGGGCAACGGCGGAACGACCAGCGCCAACTTCACCGTGTTCCTGAGCCCGGCCAGCGGACAGCAGGTCACCGTCGACTTCGCGACCGCGGACGGCAGCGCCACCACAGCGGACGGCGATTACCAGGCCACGTCGGGGACCGCGACCTTCCCGCCGGGCAGCACCTCGCAACCCGTCTCGGTGACGGTCAACGGGGACACCCAGTTCGAGGGCAACGAGAGCTTCTTCGTGAACCTGAGCAACCCCGTGGGAGCCACCATCGGCGACGCGCAGGGCCAGGGGACGATCATCAACGACGACGGCGGAGGAAGCGGTTCGACGTTCGTAACGGAGCTGTTCCACGGCTACAGCGAGCTCGAGGATTTGGCCGCCACGGGCGGAGTCGCCAACACCGACTTCTACTCGATATCGCAGAAGCCATTCTCGTCCTACGAGATCATGGTGGATGCGACTTCGGGGGACATCGGGCCGCCTCTGGACGTGGACCGTATCGCTTCCGACGGCTCGACCGTCATCCAGAGCTCGGTGGGCACCGGCCCCGGGTTCACCCGGACCCTGAGCTGGATGAACAACACGCCCGGCGAGGTCAACAACGAGACCGTCCGGGTGCGCAGCACCGGGTGCACCACCGACTGCGGCACGGACGACGTCTACGGGATCCACGCCTTCGAGACCACGTACTCGATCCCGCGCTTCAACAACGCGGGGACGCAGGTCACGGTGCTGCTGCTAGAAAACCCGACCAACCACGACATCGGCGGCTACGTGTACTTCTGGAATCCGGCCGGCGCCTTGGTGGGGACGCTACCTTTCAGCATGACGCCGAAACAGCTCATCGTCTTCAACACGGCCACGGCGGCGCCCGGGGTGGGCGGGACGGTGACGGTGGTGCACAGCGGCCGGTACGGCGACCTCCTGGGCAAGACGGTGGCCCTCGAGCCCGCCACCGGCTTCAGCTTCGATTCGCCCATGCTGCCGCGCATCAAGGTGAACTAGGATCGGGCAAGAGGAGGGCCGGCACCCCGCGGGCGGGACGGGCCGGCCCTCCACGCCCCAGCTCTCGGGCTGGGGCCGGATCGGCGTCGCGGGCCGTGAGGTCCGCTCCGAGGACCTGGAGCGGATCACCCGCGACGTCCCCCTCTCCCGCGGGCTGGGCCGCTCCTACGGGGATTCCTCGCTCCCCCCGCCCAGCCGTCCGGTGGTGGCGGGCTCGCGCCTGGCCGATCGCATCCTGGGCTTCGACGAGACGACCGGAATCCTGCGGGCGGAGGCGGGGCTCTCGCTCTTCGAGCTGAACCGGATCTTCCTCCCTCGTGGCTTCTTCGACCCCGTGGCCCCCGGCACCCAGTTCATCACGCTCGGCGGAATGGTGGCCGCGGACGTGCACGGCAAGAGCCACCACCGCAGCGGATCGTTCGGCGCTCACGTCGTGTCGCTCAAGATGCGCGTGGCCGACGGCCGGATCCTGGAGTGCTCGCGCGAGGTGCAGCCGGACCTCTTCCGGGCCACCATCGGCGGCATGGGGCTCACCGGCCACATCCTCGAGGTGGAGTGCCGGCTCCTGCGCGTGCCCTCGCCGTGGATCCTGGCGGAGAGCGAGAGGATCGAGGACATCGACCGCTTCATGGACGCCCTGAAGGAAGCCGGGCCGCGGTGGCCCTACACGGTGGGCTGGATCGACTGCCTGTCGCGCGGCAAGCGGATGGGGCGCGGCATCCTCAATCGCGGCCGGTGGGCGGAGCCGGGCGAGGGCCCCTCCAGCCCTCCGGGGCCGCGGTCCCGCCCGTCCGTGCCCTTCGTCCTACCCGGCTGGGTCATCGACCGCTGGAGCGCCCGGGCCTTCAACGCCTGCTTCTACCGCACCCACGTCCCGCGCGTGCGGCGCCGCATCCTGCACCCCGAGTCGTTCTTCTATCCGCTCGACTTCGTGCGCCACTGGAACCGGCTCTACGGGCCGCGGGGCTTCACGCAGTACCAGTGCGTCCTGCCGGAGTCGGCCGGGCGCGGCGCGCCGCGGCGGTTCCTGGAGCTGTTGACGCGCCGCGGGGGCGCGTCCATGCTCTGCGTCATCAAGGATTGCGGTCCGGAGGGCGTGGGCCTGATCTCCTTCCCGCGGCCGGGGACCTCGATCGCGCTCGACCTGCCGATCCGCGACGACACCCAGGACCTGGTGAACGCCCTGAACGAGATGGTCATCGCGGAAGGCGGCCGGGTCTACCTGGCCAAGGACGCCCTCACGCGCGGCGATCACTACCGGGCCATGGAGCCCCGGCTGGACGCGTTCCTGGCCGTGCGCCGCGAGTGGGACCCGCAGGGACGGCTGCGCAGCGCCCAGTCCGTGCGGGTGCTGGGAGACCCGCCGTGAAGGTCGCGCTCCTGGGCGCCACCAAGGGGATGGGCCGCGCCCTGGCCCGCCTCATGGCGGAGCGCGGCGACGAGCTGTTCCTGCTGGGCCGCGAGATCCCCGACCTCGAGCGCAGCGCCCGGGACCTGGAGGTTCGGGCCGGCAAGGGCCGCTACGGCACGGCGGCTTGCGACCTGGAGAAGCCCGAAGGCTTCGCGCCGGCGCTCGACGCGGCCGAGGCCGCCCTGGGCGGCCTGGACGCCGTGGTCGTCACCGCCGGCCTCTTCGCCACCCAGGACCGCCTCGAAGAGGACGTGGAGCTGGCCCGGCGGGTGGTCACGGCCGATTTCGCCAACACCGTGGTCTTCTGCGAGCACGCGCGCAAGCGCCTCCTGGCCCGGGGCGGAGGGACCCTTTGCGTGTTCAGCTCCGTGGCCGGCGAGCGGGGCCGCAAGCCCGTGGTCCTGTACGGCGCGGCCAAGGCGGGGCTCACGCGCTACCTCGAGGGACTGGACCACAAGTTCCGCGGCCATGGTTTGCGGACGGTGTGCGTGAAGCCCGGCTTCGTCAAGACATCGATGACGGACGGGCTGCCCGTCCCGCCCTTCGCGGGCGAGCCCGAGGCCGTGGCCCGGCGCGTCCTGCGCGCGATCGACCGCGGCCAGCCGGTGGTCTACGCCCCGGGCATCTGGCGGTGGAT
>DAINRN010000413.1:0-3871 GCA_036741815.1 Acidobacteriota bacterium | reverse complement strand
GGCCGGGCTCCAGTGGATCCTCGACCACAAGAGCGAGTACGGGATCCGCGTGGTCAACCTCTCTCTCGGGCACGCGATCGTCGAGCCGGCCGCCGTGGACCCGTTGGTGGAAGCGGTGGAGCAGCTCTGGGATGCCGGAGTGGTCGTGGTGTGCTCCGCGGGCAACCGGGGCCGCGACGGGCACGTGACCATCACGAGCCCCTGCAACTCGCGGAAGGTGATCACCGTCGGCGCGACCAACACCAGCGGCACGGCGCCGATCGGCGACGACAAGGTCACGACCTACTCCTCGGCCGGGCCCACGACGTTCGACCTCATCGCCAAGCCGGACATCGTGGCGCCGGGGAACCGCATCGTGTCCCTGCGCTCGCCGGGATGCTTCATGGACATGCTGTTGCCCGACCGGCGGGTGGCCGCAGACCCGGCGAACCCGGCGGTCCAGGAGTATTTCGAGATGTCGGGGACCAGCATGGCCTCCCCGGTCGTGGCCGCGACGGCCGCCTTGATGATCCAACAGGAGCCCGCGCTCAATCCGGGCTCGGTCAAGGCGCGGCTGATGATGTCGGCGCAGAAGGCGGCGTTCGGCGACCCGTTCCTGAGCGGCGCGGGATACCTCGACATCCTGGGCGCGCTCCAGTCCACCTATTACGCCGCGGACGCTCTCTCGCCCCAGGGTATTCCGGACGTGGAGAGCGGCCAGATCGCGTTCGAGAACACCGCGACCCTGTGGGGAAACGACGCCTTCTCGCTGCGCGCGCTGTGGGGCGACAGCATCGGGTGGGCGGACCCCGACGCGTACCTGCAGCCGCTGCTGTTCACCAGTGGCGAGATGTGGCCCTACGTGGAAGGCGAGAAAATGAGCGAGGTCTGGCCCGAGAGTGAGATCTGGCCCGAGAGCGAGACATGGCCGGACAGCCCCGTCTGGACGCCGGCCCTCGTGGCTCCCGAGCAGACCGGGCCTGTCGAGACCGAGGCCCTCTCCACGGGCTTCCGGGACTGAGGACGATCCGTCAAGAGGATCGCGGTCAACACTAGACACTTTCGCTGAAGGAGCACCGTGGCAAGGGTGATCCCGATGTTCGATGCCGACGCGGCCCAGGCGGCGGCGGCGCCCCCCGAGCCGGCCCCGGCCGCCGAGATCCAGCGCATCGCCCTCCTGGCCTGCGCGGACGGTTCGACCCGCAAGAGCGCCGCGCGCGGGCTGGGCGCGGCCGGGTTCGAGGTGGTGGCCGTCGCCACGGCGAAGGAAGTGCGGGAGGCGCTGTCCCGCGGTCCCCGCCCCGCCATCGTGGTGACGGACCTCGCCGCCTCCGACGCGGACGCCCGCGCCCTCTGCCAGGAGCTGCGCGACAGGCCCCAGGGCTCGAGCGTACCCGTGCTGGCCTTGTGCGCGGACCAGCGCGAGGCCCGTGCCGCCATCGAGGCGGGGGCCACGGACCTCGTCCAGCGCCCCTTCGATTGGCACCTCGCGACGATCCGCGCCGAGCGCCTCGTTCGCCTGGCCCAGGCCGAGTATGCGCTCGTCGCCGCGCGCGATGAGATCGAGAAGCTCCGCCAGGCCGGGGACAAGGCGCGGGAGGACCGGAAAGGCCGCGATCACTCCGACCCCCTGACCGGGCTGCCCGACGGCGAGGGGCTCGACCGGGCCCTGGAGAGGGCCTTGGTCACGGCTTCGGAGACGAACCACGTGGCGGTGGCCCTGTTCGACATCGAGCACCTCGTGGTCCTGAATACGCGCCTGGGCCGCTCCCGCGCCAACTCCGTCCTGCAGCAGGTCGCGCAGCGGCTGGTGATCGGCCTCCGGTCCGAGGAGGTGCTGCGCACCACCGCTTCCGGTCCTTCCATGACGATGGCTGCCCGCGTCGGCGGAGGGGTGTTCGCCGCGCTGCTCACAGGGGTCTCGGGCCGGGAAGAGGCCCGGGCCATCGTGCGCGTCCTGCTCGACCGCATCTCGGGGCGCTACTTCGCGATGGACGAGGACGTGGTCCTCTCGGCCAGCGTGGGCGTGGCGCTGGCGCCCGCGGACGGGCTCACCGCGGAGGCGCTCATCCAGAAGGCGGAGCTGGCGACTTGCGAGGCCCTGGAGAGCGGGGGCTCCATCCGCTCCTACGACCAGTCGTCACACCGGGTCACCGAGCGCAGCCGCGCCATCACGCGGCAGCTGACCAACGTGATGGCGCGCGGCGAGCTGACCCTCCACTACCAGCCGATGGTCATGGGCCCGGACTCGCGGATCTCCGCCGCGGAGGCCCTGCTCCGCTGGGACTCGCCGGAGCTGGGCGCCATCCCCCCCGCGGAGTTCGTCCCCCTCGCGGAGGAGATGGGCCTCATGGTGCCCATCGGGACCTGGGTGCTGAAGACGGCCTGCGCCCAGGTGCGCAACTGGATGGACCAGGGCCTGCCCCCGGCCCGCATCGCCGTCAACGTCTCGCTCTGCCAGCTGGTCCGCGGCGACTTCGCGCAGGTGGTGTCCGATTGCCTGCGGGAGACCGGGATCAACGCCTCGCTGCTCGAGCTGGAGCTGAGCGAGCGCGGAGTGCTCAGGAGCGACCCGGAGATCCTCCGGCAGCTCCACGCCATCCGGAAGCTCGGCGTGCGCCTCGCCATCGACGACTTCGGCACCGGCAATTCCGCCGTCGTCTACCTGAAGCAGTTCCCGATCGACGTGCTCAAGATCGACCAGTCGTTCGTGAAGGGCCTGGCCACGTCCTCGGAGGACGCCGCCATCACGTGCGCCACCATCGCCATGGCGCGCCAGCTCGGCCTGGGCGTGGTGGCGGAAGGCGTCGAGGAGCAGGGCCAGATGGACTTCCTGCACCGCTTCGGGTGCAGCGAGTTCCAGGGTTTCTTGTTCTCCCCCGCGGTACCCCCTGACATGTTCGGCGAGCTGCTTCGCCGGGGCATCCCCACCCCTCCCCTCGTGACACGTTCATGAGAGCACAAGAAATGAAATCGAACGACGGAAAGAGACTGGTCCTGGCCCTGTTCGTCCTGGCCGCCTCCGCGCTGCCAGACCCTGCCTCGGCCGCCCTGGTGCGCCCCATCCGGTTCGAGCAGCTGTCGCTCGAGGAAGGGCTCTCCCAGGCCGCGGTGATGGACGTGATGCAGGACCGGCGCGGGTACATCTGGCTGGCCACGGAGGACGGGCTCAACCGATACGACGGCGCCGCCTTCAAGGTGTACCGCCACGACGTCGCCGACCCCGAGACCCTCCCCGACAACTTCATCTGGGACGTGGAGCAGGACGCGGCCGGCAGCGTGTGGATCGCCACCCGGGGCGGTCTGTGCAAGTGGGACCGGACCACCGACCGCATCGTCCGGCAGGTGACGCCGGGCGTGCGGAACATCCGCGTGCTCCGGTACCAGGCCCGGGGGAACGTCCTGTGGATCGGCACTCGCGAGTCGGGCCTCCTGAGGCTGGAGATCGGGACGGGCGCCTTGCGCCCCTTCAGGCATGACGCCGCGGACCCGGCCAGCCTCGTGGACGACAGGGTGTACGCCCTGTACGTCGACAAGAAGGATCGGCTGTGGGTGGGCACCGACGCCGGCCTGGACGTCCGGGACGCCGAAGGCAAGGGCTTCACCCACCAGCTGACGAGCGCGTTGGACGCCGCGAGCGGCGCCACCGCCAAGATCCGCGCCATCCTCGCGGACGACGTGGGCGGGCTGTGGAGGTGGGAAGCCGGTCAGCTTCGTGGCTGGCCGATCAACTCGCCATTGGGGGACGCGTGGTCCGTCAGCTTCGGCGGCCTGGTTCTGGGAACGACGATGGTGGATTGGGAATACGTGACCTACGGCATCTGGAACGAGCTCGGCCACTTCTTCCCGATCGACGACCAGTGCTTCGGCAACCCGCCGGGAGAGCACAACT
>DAINRN010000412.1:0-3872 GCA_036741815.1 Acidobacteriota bacterium | reverse complement strand
AGATGCGCCCCGGTCTCGGCGGGATGGCGATCCCCGTGACGGTCTACGTCGCCGTCATCGGGGTCATGATGTGGCGGGCCGCGGCCCGGATCGACGGCGTCCCTTCGGCGTTGCCCGCAGCGATCGGCGCCATCCTCTTCGGCCTCAGCGACACCTTGATCGGCCTGGACCTTTTCCATGCGCCCATCCCCGGCGTCCGCTATCCGATCATCCTCTTGTACTGGGCGGGCCAGGCGCTGATCGCCGCCTCCGCCTTCCGTCCCCCGCGGGCGGGCGCCGCGGCATGAGGACCGAGGCGACGCCGCTCAGCCTGCGGCGGCGGATCGCGTTTCTCGCCTTTCCCTTCGCCGTCTTCTTCGGCGCCCTGGCGGCGGTCGAGGCCCTGGCCCGGGCCACGCTCCCCCCCGTGTCCAGCCTGGACCTCTTCGTCACCAACACGGAGCAGCAGGCGCAATCGATGGACCGCGCCCACTTCCGGATCTACGAAGGGGACCCGCTCCTGTTCTGGCGTCCCATGCCGAACCTCCACGACGTGGTGTGGGACGCCACGCCGGTGACGACCAACGCGCAGGGGCTGCGCTACGACCACGACGTGGGCCCCAAGCCGAAGGGGACTTTCCGGATCATCTGCGCCGGCGACTCGGTGACCTTCGGCTTCCGGGTGCCGCGCGTCTACCTCCGGCGGCCGCGCGAGAACCCGGAGTGGGCGCCCTACCCCGCGCTCCTCGAGAGGTGGCTGCGCGAGGCGAACCCCGGCCGGGCCATCGAGGTCATTCCCCTGGCCACACCCGGCTACTCCAGCCATCAGGGGCTGGCCTGGCTGCGCCGCGACATCTCCTGGCTCCAGCCCGACGTCGTCACCGCCTGCTTCGGTTGGAACGACATGGACTCCGCGGACCGCAGCGACGCCCTTGCCATGAAGGGAGACTGGCTCAGCGTGACACAACGCCGCGTGCTCTCCAGCAGCCAGGCCCTCATCCACGCGTCGCGGTGGCTGGGGTCGCGGCGCGCGCCCGCCACGCCCGCGCCGGAGACCGCCTGCCGCGTCCCCCGCGAGGCCTACGTCGCGAACCTCCTGGAGATGGCGCGCCTGGCGCGGCGTCACGACGCAGCGGCGGTCCTGATCGGGCCGGTGTACCGCGACCGGGTGTCCCACCCCCCCGAGGGCGAGATCATCGCCGGCTACCGCGACGCCTTGCGGGCAGCGGCCCGTGAGCAGGGCATTCCCTACCTCGAGGTGCCCGAGCTCACGGAGGCGGCCTGGCCCGGGAACGCCCGGCTCTTCGAGGAGCACATCCACCCGAACCACCGCGGCCAGCGCGTGCTGGCAGCGGCGCTGCTGCGGTTCCTGCGCGACCAGGGCCTGCTCGGAGGCCTGGCGGCGGGGACCCCCGGCGAGCCCGTCGAGACGCAGCCGTGACGCGCCCGCCCGGGTGGCTGCGGGAAGCGGCCCTGGCCGCTCTCTTTGGCGCGGGCGTCCTGCACTGGCTTTACGTGTTCGGCTTCCTCACGCCCGGCTTCGCCGGAATGTCGTTCAACGTCGCGGACTGGCCGAAGGAGGTCCGCTACTACGTCGCGCTCCAGCAGGCCATCGTGGACGGCCGCATCCCCTGGTACGTCTCCAGGTCGATCCAGGAGACACGGAAGTTCCTGGCCAACCCCGAGCTGCCGTGGTCGCCCGACGTGCTGCTGCTGCGCTTCGTCGGAATCGAGGTCTTCCTGGTCCTGAAGGTCCTCCTGTGGTACGCGGCGGGCTTCGCGGGCCTCCTCCTGATCCGCCGGCGCTACGGCATTTCGCTCCTGCCCTTCACGTTCCTGTTCCTGCTCTTCACGTTCAACGGCCACATCGTGGCCCACCTGGCCATCGGCCACTCCATGTGGACGGGATACTTCCTGCTGCCCTTCGTCTTTCTCTACCTCCTCGACCTCCTCGGCGACGTCCCCACGACGGCTCCGCTCAAGCTCGCCCTCGTCTTCTTCTTGATGCTGCTCCAGGGCTCGCTCCACGTCTTCGCGTGGTGCGTCCTGCTCCTGCTGCTGGCCGTGGCCTTTCACCGCAGGGCCTGGAAGGCGGCGCTCGCCGCGCTGGCCTGGACGGCCGCGCTCGCCGCCTGCCGCCTCGTGCCCGCCGCCGTCGTGCTGTTCGGGAAGATGGAGCAGGTATTCATCTCCGGGTACCCGAGCGCCGGCGACCTCCTGGCCGCCCTCGTCGCCATCCGGCCCATCACCTACCCGCGCCAGGGCGGCCTGTTCGGGACGCTGAACTGGTGGGAGTACGACGCCTATCTCGGCGCGCTTGGCCTGGCGTGGCTGATCGGGTTCGGGGTCGTGCTCCGCTTCAAGGGCCCCGAGGCCCGGACCTTCGCCGCGCTGAACGGACCGTTGGCGGTCCTGGCCCTGCTCTCCCTGGACGACCTCTACGCGCCCATCAACCGTCTGGGCGTCCCGCTCCTGAGCGGCGAGCGCGTCAGCTCGCGCCTCCTGATCGTCCCCATCATCTTCCTGCTGCCCGCGGCCGCCGTGCGCATGCAGCGAGCGCTGGAGGCGTCACCGCGCCGGCGGGCCCTGTCGGCGCTCGCCGTGCTGGCGCTCATCGTCATGGGCGTGGGTCTGGCCACGCACTCACACGCCTGGAGCCTGCCCGTGCTGGAGCGGACATGGCCCCCGCCGCCCCACGCCCGCGACCTCGGCATCGCGATCCTGGATTCGGGCGCCCTCGAGCCCACGGCTCGTGACACGGCCTACCTCTGGAGCGTCAGGGCCGGGGTGGCGGTGTCGGTGTTGGCGCTGGTCGCCGCCGGGTGGCGGCTGCGTGGGCGCCGGTAGCCGACCCATCTCAGATTCCGCGTTGCCCGATGGCCCCGATATTGCTGGATAGGCTGTCGTAGCTCCCCACACGACAACCGAGGAGGTTTCATGAATGACCGCACGTCGATCGTCATGTTCCTGGCCGGCGGCGGGGTCCAGGAAGCGGGTTCGGCCCTCGCCGGCCACCGTCCGCGGCAGGCGCGTGGAAATGGAGACGAGGTCGCTGCCACGTAGGCAGCAGGATCCATGGACTTCGCCAGGCGCCGGCGCGGCGATCGCCGCCAACCGGCGCGCAATCCGGACGGATCAGCCGGCACGCGGGGGCGCCGGGGCGCCCGCGTCCGCCGCTTCACCAGGGCGGGCGTGGCGGCCGCGCTCTCGATCCTGTCGCGCCACGCGGGACCGTCTCTGTCCGGCGAGGATCGTGCGCAGGTCGAGGTCGAGACCGGCAACTTCCGCGTCCCTGACTACGGCCGCCGCGCCCTGGACCAGATCATCGAGGAGGCCGCGGCCGCGCACGGCGTCAGCGCGCACCTGGTGCGCGCGGTGGTCGAGGCCGAGTCGGGCTTCGACCCCTGGAGCGTATCGCCCGCCGGCGCGCAGGGCCTCATGCAGCTCATGCCCGACACGGCCGCCCTCATGGGCGTGGACGATCGGCTGGATCCCCGCCAGAACGTCTTCGGCGGGGCCAAGTACCTGAGCCAACTCCTCGATCGCTTCGACGGCGACGTGGCCCTGGCCCTCGCCGGGTACAACGCCGGCCCTGCGAAGGTCGCCCGATATCGCGGCATCCCACCCTACCGCGAGACGCGCGGTTATGTGACCCGGATCCGGGGCCTGCTGGCGGAGACCACGGGCGCGCTGTTTCCCCTGCCGAAACCAGTCGTGGCCCGTAGCGTCCGCACCGCCGCCGTGCGGCGGCCATCGGCCGCCCGCCTGCGGGAAGAGTCGCGCCGGCGCTCGGACCGTGGCCGTCGGACCTGACGCGCCCGGTCTACGCGAAGAGCCGCCGCTCCCGCGTTGACCGCTGGGCCGGACGGGTGTAGCGTGCCGAGCCCATGAAA
>DAINRN010000411.1:0-3885 GCA_036741815.1 Acidobacteriota bacterium | reverse complement strand
CGGCCACTGCCACGGCATCGAGAACTACTCCCGCCATTTGTCCGGGCGCAAGGCGGGCGAGCCGCCCCCGACGCTGCTCGACTACCTGCCGAAGGACGTCCTCATCGTGGTGGACGAGAGCCACCAGAGCATCCCGCAGGTGCGCGGGATGTACCACGGCGACCGCCAGCGCAAGACCACGCTCGTCGAGTACGGGTTCCGGATGCCGTCCGCGCTCGACAACCGCCCCTTGAACTTCGAGGAGTTCGAGCAGCGCGTCGGCCAGGTGCTCTACGTCTCTGCGACCCCCGGTCCCTACGAGCTGCAAAAGGCGAGCGGCATCGTGGTCGAGCAGGTGATCCGGCCCACGGGCCTCATGGACCCGGTGGTGGACGTGCGGCCGGTGACGGGGCAGGTGGACGACCTGCTGGCCGAGATCCGCATCCGCGCCGCCAACAACCAGCGCGTGCTGGTGACCACGCTGACCAAGCGCATGGCCGAGGACCTGACCGAGTACTACCACGACCTCGGGGTGCGGGTGCGCTACCTGCACTCGGACATCGAGACCCTGGAGCGGGTGCGGATCCTGCGGGACCTGCGCAAGGGTGAGTTCGACGTCCTGGTGGGGATCAACCTGCTGCGCGAGGGTCTCGACCTGCCCGAGGTGTCGCTGGTGGCGGTCCTGGACGCAGACAAGGAGGGCTTCCTCCGCTCCGCAGGCTCGCTCATCCAGACCATGGGCCGCGCCGCCCGCCACGTGGAAGGGACCGCCATCCTGTACGCCGACAAGGAGACGGACTCCATGAAGGCGGCCCTCACCGAGACGAGCCGCCGCCGCGCGATACAGGCCGCTTACAACCAGGAAAACGGGATCACGCCGGAGAGCATCCGCAAGAACATCGGCGAGCTGCTGTCGTCGGTCTACGAGGCGGACTACATTTCGGTGCCCGAGGTGGCGGAGGGTCCCGAGGACCGTTACCGCACGGTCGAGGAGCTGGACAAGGAGATCAAGGGCCTCGAGAAGAAGATGCGCGCCGCGGCCAAGGCCCTGGAGTTCGAGGAGGCGGCCCGCCTCCGTGACCGGATCAAGACGCTGCGGGCCACCGAGTTCGGGCTGAAGTAGGCACGCTTCCTCTTACCATAGAGTAAGTATATACTGCCGGTATGACTCGGCAGATCATAGTCGAGATAGACGACGGGTTGGCGCAGGAGCTGGACCTCCTGGCGCCGAGCCGCGCGCGCAAGCGCTCGGAGTTCGTGCGCCGCGCATTGCGACGAGCCCTCGACGACGAGGCAGAGCGGCTCATGGCGGATGCCTACCGGCGGCAGCCCGACGACGCCGAGCCCGAACTGGTCGATCCCGAGGCCTGGGAGCCGCCAAAGACGGCGAGCCGTCGCCGTCGCCGACCCCGTTGAGACAGTACGAGCTGTGGTGGGCACAGATGCCCGAGCCGATCGGCCGGCGGCCTGTGCTCCTCCTGTCACGGACCCCGGCCTACGATTACCTGACCCGGGTCATCGTCGTCGAGATCACGTCGACCATACGAGGCATCCCCGTGGAGGTCGGCCTCGGATCCGCCGAAGGCCTGCGGCACCGATCGGTCGCGAACTTCGACAACGTCCATGTCGTCGCCAAACGGCGACTCCTCTCGCGCATCGGCGCCCTCAAACCTCGACAGATCGAGGAGGTCAAGCGGGCCCTCGGCTTTTCGCTCGACTGGCCCGAGCTGAAAGGGATATGAACCCGTCGGCGCGCAGATTCCTGTTACTCTTGAATGCGGCCCGGGACGAGTGGCCGCCTCAGATGCGGTCGAGCAGGGTCCGGATCTCCTCCGGCTTCTGAACCATCGCGAAGGCCCAGCGGCCGAACTGCCCATCCGCGTTGACGGCGTCCCGTCTCACTGCTTGTGGTCCACCTCCACCACCTTCTTCTCGCCGCTGCCGGACACGGCGATCATGATCCCGAACCCGACGGCCAGCACGGCCAGGATCACCGTCCAGGTCGTCCCGAGGTGGCCCAGCACGTCGAGCTTCCACAGGGCGAGAAAGAGCCCGACCATGAAGATCACGTAACCCAGGAAGTAGAGACCGGTCCACTTCATCGACACCTCCTCCCACCCCTCATGCAAATGGCGTGCACGGGCGATGGAGCTCGGCGCTTAGTTGAGTCTAATCAGCCTGTTACGCGCGCTTGCCCTGGCGGGCCACTGCCTCGGCCGCGCGGCGGGCAGCCTCGGGGTCGCCGAGGTAGTAGTGGCGGAGGGGCTTCAAGTCGTCGTCCAGCTCGTAGACCAGGGGGACGCCGGTGGGGATGTTCAGCCCGACGATCTCCTCGTCGGAGACGCCGTCCAGGTACTTGACAAGGGCGCGCAGGCTGTTGCCGTGGGCGGCGATCAACACCCGCTGCCCCGCGCGCACCGTCGGCGCGATGGACGTCTCCCAGTAGGGAAGGAAGCGGGCCACGGTGTCCTTGAGCGACTCGCCGCGCGGCAACTCGGCCGGGTCCAGGTTGGCGTAGCGGCGGTCCCTCACCGGGTGGCGCTCGTCTTCCGGCGGCAGCGGAGGCGGCGGGTCGGCGTAGCTGCGACGCCAGGTCAGGACCTGCGCCTCTCCGTACTTCTCGGCGGTCTCCGCCTTGTTCAAGCCCTGCAGCGCGCCGTAATGGCGCTCGTTGAGCCGCCAGCTCCGCTGGACGGGCAGCCACATGCGGTCCATGTCGTCCATCACGATCCAGAGCGTGCGTATGGCCCTCTTCAGCACGGAGGTGAAGGCCACGTCGAAGTCGTAGGCGCCCTCCTTCAGCAGCCGCCCCGCCTCGTGGGCCTCCTGCACGCCCTTCGGGGACAGGTCCACGTCCGTCCAGCCCGTGAAGCGGTTCTCGAGGTTCCACGTGCTCTCGCCGTGGCGCAGCAGGACGAGCTTGATCATGGGACCGCAGTTTACTCCAGCACCAGCTCCGCCCAGACCGGCACGGCGATCGCCCAGGCCGCGGCGGCCGCCCACACGCCGGCGCGGAGTCGGCTGCGGGTCATGAAACCATCGTCCCACGGAAAAACGCCGGCCCCGGCTGCGCTAGGCTATCGGCGTCCCGTGCTGCGCAACCCCGTCGTCCTGCTCCGCGGCCTCCCCGCCACCGTGCGCATCCTGGTGGCGGGGACGTTCATCAACAAGCTCGGCTCGTTCATCATCCCGTTCCTGACCATCGTCCTGAAGCGGGAGTTCCACCTGTCGGGGACGGAGGTGGGCGCGCTGGTCATGGCCTACGGCGCGGGCTCGCTCGTCTCCGTCCTCTGCGGCGGGGTCCTGACGGACCGCCTCGGCCGACGGGTGACGCTCCTCCTGAGCCTCTTCGGCAGCGGCGCCGCCGCCGTGGCGCTCGGCTTCTCGCCCTCCATCCGGGTGTTCGCCACGCTGCTCGTCCTCTTCGGGTTCGTGGCCGACCTCTACCGCCCCGCCGCCACCGCGATCATCGCGGACCTCCTGCCGTCCTCCCAGCGGGCGTTGGGGTTCGCGGCCCTGCGCCTGGCCATCAACCTGGGATTCGCCATGGGAATGACGCTCGGGGGCGTCCTGGCCGACTGGGACTGGCGCTTGATGTTCGTGGCCGACGGCCTGACCACCACCCTCTACGGTGCGCTGGTGTACTTCTTCATCCCGGAGACCCGGCCCATGGCGCCGACGGGGGCCGGCGCCACACCCTCCGCGTCTCCCGCGGCCGGCCTCTGGCGCGATTCCGTCTTCTTGCAGCTGATGGCGGTCTCTCTGGCGTTCGGGCTGGTCTTCTTCTGCCACATCACGACGCTCCCCCTGACGATCACGGTCAACGCGGGGTATCCGTCCTGGGTCTTCGGCGCGCTCGTAGGCGTGAACGGTCTCCTCATCGCGCTCTTCGAAGTCACGATCGTG
>DAINRN010000410.1:1517-3886 GCA_036741815.1 Acidobacteriota bacterium | reverse complement strand
GGGCGGCGCCCGCGGTGGAGAGGACGGCGGCGAGGAGGACGCGCCGCAGGATCATCCTCACTTGAACCTCATGACCCTCTGGGCCTTCTCGTCGTAGACGATGACGGCGCCGGCGGGGTCCACGGTGACCGCGGTCGGCTTGCGGAGCTCCGGGGCGCCCACCGTGGCCAGGAGCTGCCCCTGCGGGGAGAAGACGAGCACGCCGGCATCCTCGTCGACCACGTAGGTGTTCTGGAAGGCGTCCACCGCCACGTCCACCGGGTTGCGCATGTCGCTGCGCGGGCCCAGGGCGCGCAGCGCGCGCCCCGTCTCGTCGAAGACGCGCACCGAGCGGTCCGAGCGGTCCAGGAGCACCACCCCGCCCTCGCTGTCCATCGTCATGCGGGTCACCTCCCGCTCCTTCGCATCGGGGAACGGGCCCTGGTACTCGCGCCGCGCGTCGTAGCGGTAGACCTTCTTGCGCTTCTCGTCGGCCACCAGCATGGCCCCGCTGGCGGTGAGCAGCGCGGCGGAGATCCTGTCCACGGGCTCCGTCGCCCCCGGCTTGTCCGCGGGGATGGTGAAGGTCCGGATCTCCCGGCTCCCCACGCGGACCGCCGTCTTCGCCGCCACCACCACCTCGCCGCCGGGGGCGAGGGACAGCCCGCGCACCTCATCCGCGGAGAGGCTCGGCCCCAGCTTCCCGTCGGGGCCCACGGGCACCGCGCTCTTGACCTTCTCGGAGGCCAGCCACAGCGTCCGGTCCGACGTCATCAGGATCGCGCGGACGTCCTTCAGGACCTCGCCGGAGCCCGCGGAGTACGACGGGTCCAGCACGAAGGTCGGCTTGCCCGACCCGTAGAGGCGGTACAGGGCCGTGGTGCGCTCCAGCGCGCGCGGGGCCCACTCGCTCTTCGGAAAGCGGTTGCGGACCTGCTGGAACTCCTCCATGGCCTGGCGCGGCTCGCCCAGCAGCGCGAGCCCCTCGCCCACCTCGAACTGCGCCGCGGCCGCCGCCTCGCTCGTCGGGTACTCCATGGCGACGCGCCGCTCGGACTCCACCGCCTCCGCCAGCCGCCCCGCCTTTCGGTGCGTGAGGCCGGCGGCGTGCAGCGCCCGCGGGACCCACTCGCTGCCCGGGTACAGCCGCTGCACCCGCGTGAACTGGGCCAGCGCGTCCTCCAGCTCGGCCGCGGACCTGGCCCGGGTCAGGGTCAGCCAGCCCAGGTAGTAATAGGCCCCGGGGGCGCCGTCGCTCTGCGGGAAGCGCTTGGCCACCTGCTCGAAGGCCGCCCGCGCCTTCTCGTCGTCGCCCTCGATCTCCAGGTGATGGCGGCCGATCTCCAGCAGCGCGTCGTCCACCGACTCGGTCCCCGGGAACCCGGTGACGATGGTGTTGAAGTTGTCGAGGGCCTGCTTGGCCTTCCCCTCGCTCCGGTAGGTCCGGCCGTCCTCGAGCAGGCGCCGCGCCTGCTCCTCCGGCGAGGACTGGGCCAGGACCGGCGCGGCGAAGGCGAGGAAGACGACGAGGGTGGCCGGCCCCCGGACCAACGCTCAGTCCTTCCGGCCCATGACGTACGACGGGGACCCCGCCTCGACCTCGGCCTGCTCCTCGCGCCGCGTCCCGTCCGGCCACTTGAAGGCGACGGTGTGCGCCCCCACGGCGACCGCCTTGTCGAGGATGGGCGGGTAGTCCACGAAGGCGCCGTCGATGAATACCTCGCAGTTGTCGGGGTTGGCCTTGATGTTGATCTTCCCCAGCCGCGGCGCCTCCACCCCGGCCACGCCCTCCGGCTTGACGTTTACGGCCACGGTGGAGCGCACGAAGTAGGACGCGGCCACCAGGGTGATCACCTGGCGGCCGACGGGGAGCGACAGCTGCGAAGCGCTCCTGGCGATCAGCATGCCGTTCCACACGACGTCCACGGGATAGGAGGAGACGACGGCCACACGGCCTTGCGGTCCCGCGGGCTCCTCCGCAGGCGGCGTGGCGTCGGCCGGCGCCCCCGCGGGCGCCGGCTGGACCGTCGGTTGGACGGCGGGTGCCTGGCGCACCGCGGCCGGCGGTGGCGCCGCCGAGGCGGGGGCGCTCGCGGGCGGCCGGCGGGCGAGCAACACCACCCCCGCCGCCATGGCCAGCGCCAGGAGGCCGCCGGCCACGCGCAACAGGTCGCGGCCGCCCGCCGCCGCGCGCCCGCCCGCGGAGGGCAGGAGCACCGTGGGCTGGACCTTGGTCTCCAGACCGCGCCGCGTGGGGGGGCCCTGCGCCTGGTTGGTGACGTCCAGCTCGGGGAAGTCGTCCGCGGAGGGATCGGGAGGACGCTGCCGGCGGGTCATCTCGCGGCTGGCCACGCGCAGCGCGCGCCGGGCCTCGAGCGACTCGGGGTTCT
>DAINRN010000410.1:0-1497 GCA_036741815.1 Acidobacteriota bacterium | reverse complement strand
CACCTCGCGAAGGCGCCGCAGGCTCTCCTCGACCCGACCCTCCTTGAGCAGCCGCCGGGACACGTTCACCGTCTCCAGCGTGTCGGGGGCCACGGCGGCCTGCGCGCGCAGGTGGGCGGCGAGGGCGCCCGCGAGCTCGTCGGCCAGGCGCGCGGCGCCGGGCTGCCGCGCTTCCGGATCCTTGGCCAGGGCCCGGGACACGATGGCTTGCACCTCCGGGGCGCACGCGCCGAGGTCTTCTTCCAGCGGGGCGGGCTCGTCGTGGACGATCCGGTACAGCACCTCGGTGGCCGTCCCCTCGCCGAAGGGCCGCCGCCCGGACAGCAGCTCGAAGAGGATGACCCCGACGGAGAAGACGTCGCTGCGCCCGTCGAGAGCCAGGCCCCGGATCTGCTCGGGG
This sequence comes from Acidobacteriota bacterium, assembly GCA_036741815.1. Lineage (GTDB taxonomy): Bacteria > Acidobacteriota > Vicinamibacteria > Fen-336 > Fen-336 > DAINRN01. Next base: position 1,097 of record DAINRN010000410.1, on the reverse strand, counting down.
CTCATGTAGTGGACCGTGCCCACCATCATGCCCGTCTTGGTCACGCCCATGCCCGCGAGCTTGGCGATGCCGAAGTCCATGATCTTGGCGGTGCCGTCCTCGAGCAGCCGGATGTTGGAGGGCTTGATGTCGCGGTGGATCACGCGGTGCTCGTGGGCGTAGGCCAGCCCGCGGCACACCTGGATCATCGCGTCGAGCTTCTCCTGGAGGAGGACCTCCTCCTCGGCGCGCAACAGGTTCTCGAGGTCCGTCCCCGACAGCAGCTCCATGGCGATGAAGGGCACGCCGCGGTCCTCGCCCAGCTCGTACACGGTGACGATGTTGGCGTGCTGCAGCCGCGCGGCGGCCTTGGCCTCGATCTCGAACCGCCGGCGGCTCTCCTCGTCGAGTGTGGCCTCCGCGGTGAGGGTCTTGATGGCCACCTCGCGCTCGAGCACCTCGTCGTAGCCGCGGTAGACCATCCCCATGCCGCCCCGCCCGATGCGGCCCGTGACGAGGTACCTGCCGATGCGCTTCTGCAGGCGGGTCTGGGTCCGGCCGGCCGGGGTCGTCATCACCCTGTCCTGCCTCCCTATTCCTGGAACTTCAGGAGCAGGACCGTGATGTTGTCCTCGCCGCCCCGGTTGTTGGCCGCGGCCACCAGGGACTTCGCGGCCTCCACCAGGTCGTCACCGGCCTGGTGTACGAGCTTGCCCATGTCGTCGTCGGGCACCATGGTCGTGAGGCCGTCCGAGCACAGCATGAGGACGTCGCCCGCCTCGATCTTGTGGACCTGCATCTCCACCTGCAGGTCGGCCTTGCCCCCCAGGGCGCGGGTCACCACGTTGCGCAGGGGATGGCTGCGGGCCTGGTCCGCGGAGATGACGCCCGAGAGCAGCTGCTCGTTGACCCAGGAGTGGTCGCTGGTGAGCTGGCGTACCCCGTCGCCCCGGAAGAGGTAGACGCGGCTGTCGCCGACGTGGCCCAGGTTCGCCACCGTGTCGTCCACGAGGATGGCGGCCACGGTGGTGGCCATGCCCTCGTATTCCGTCTTCTCCCGGGTGGCCTCGATGACGCGCTTGTTGGCGAAGCGGATGGCGGTCTTGAGGCGGTTGCCG
>DAINRN010000409.1:0-3889 GCA_036741815.1 Acidobacteriota bacterium | reverse complement strand
CGACGGCGGCGTTCACCTCGGGCAGCTCCGACTCCACGCCGGAGTACACCTGGTCGGCGTCAGTCGGGAATACGTCGAAGCCCAGCGCCTCGCGCCGGCGGCGAAAGCGCACCGCATAGGTGCGCGCCGCCACCGCCTGTGCCTTGACCGCCTCACGGTCACTGGGGGCGCGAAAGCCCAGCTCCAGGGCCACCACGCTCAGCAGGTACTGCTCCAGGGGCAGCCGGTTGACCACGGTGACGCCGATGGTGCCCCGCTGGAGCACGAACTCGCCGCGGAAGCGCCGTCCCTCCAGGCCCTCCTGGACGTCCCGCTGGAAAACGTCGTGGTCGAGCTGGTCCGCGGGCGGGAGGCGGGAGCGGTCGATGGTGGCCAGGGCGCGGGCGGGGATCTCCAGCTCCCGACGGCGCCGCTCCACCGCCAGGAGCGACAGGTCCGTCCAGCGATGGTCCTGCCCGGGATGGCCGGTGAAGGTGGCCATCTCCGGGAACTCCTCCATCTGGTAGCGCCATGTCGCATCGAAGAGCGCGCGCAAGCGGTCGCGCTCGGGCTGCCGGCCCTGGCTGGACTGGATCTCGGACGCCGCCCTCTCGAGGTCCATGCTACGAGCGGGGGACCTCGTGGTCGGTGAGGACGGGCATGAACGGCACCCAGGGCCCCACCGCGTCCTTGTACTGCTTCGCCATCACGCGCGCGGCCTGCGCGATGTGGCCGAGGTCGTGCACGACCCAGGCGGCCAGGAGCTGGCGGAGGGTGACGCGGCCGAGCGCGGGGTGGTGGCCGGGCAGGTCGAGCTCGGCCGCCGTCAGCCGCCAGCCGCGCAGCGTCTCCAGGTTCGCCTCGCGCAGCCGCGCGAACTCGTCGAGGAGCGAGCCCAGCGACCGGCCCGCGTTGCGGCCCTTGTGGCGGAACCGGTCGTAGGGCTCGAAGCGCGCCTCTCCCCGCGCCAGGATGAGGCGCGCCCGCGGCACCCAGTCCGTCTCCTCGCCGTCGATGAGGTGGCCCACCACGTCGAAGGGGCTGAACGTCTCCGGCCCCTCGGTCCCGCGCGCCCACGGATCCGCCGCGCCGAGCAGCATCTCCCGGAGCACGGCCGGCGTCCGCCGCAGCACGTCGATCGACAGCTCGAGGTCGAATTCCATGGATTCCAATGCTACAGCGGCCCGGCCGGCCGCGGACGCCTCCGTGCTAGGGCCGGAAGTTCGAGACGTTCCCGACGCCGTACCAGCGGCCGTCGCGCTTCTCGTACAGCTCGACCCAGGCGCACCGGGGTCAGGGCCGGCCACCGTATGGCGATCACGACGCCGTTGTCACGGGAGGTCCGGGCAAGGGATGACGCCGGGGTCCTGCACGCTGCAGAAGAGGAGCCGGTTGCAGTCGTCTTTGGGGTCGCAGGTCACGCCCTCGTCGTCGCAGCGGTTGCCGTAGGCCTCGCTCGTGCAGAGCGGGACGCCCGGCTTGGCGGTGTAGCCGACGCAGACGGGATCGCCGCAGGTGTAGCGCCAGCGCGCCGGCTCGTCGTCCTGGCAGGCGTTGGGCAGCCCGAGGATCAGCACGGCCGAGGCTGCGAGGAGACGGCTCATCAGGGTCACCCCCTCCCCAACCCTACGACCGCGGCCGCCGCCGCACAAGGGCGCCTTTCCCGCTGTGCTACCATCGCCCGCAGATGGGCGAACCCCGTTCCCCGGCCCGGCATCCCGCGTCGCCCAGCACGGAGGCGGTCAAGGGAGACGCCGAGCAGGCCCGGCGCCAGGCCGAGATCCTCGGCCTGCCTTTCGATCCCCTCGACCGCATCCCCGACGACGCGGAGCTGTGGGCCCAGGTCCCGCTGGAGCTGATGGTGCGCTTCGTCTGCGTGCCGGTCGGTCGCGAGGGATCGCGGCTCGTCCTCGCCTTCGGCGGCCTCGACGACCTCCTGAAGATCGACGAGGCGGAGTTCCACCTGGGACGGCCGCTGGAGGCGGTGGTGGCGCCGCGCGGGCGCGTGGAGCTGGCGCTGAAGCGGCACCGCGGGGGGGACGTGCTCCTTGAGCAGGCCAGCGAGCCGCTGCGCCTCCAGCTCGTGGCGGACGAGGAGGGCGACGCGGTGGATCTTGCCAGCCTGCCCGCCGAGAGCCCCATCGTGCGGCTGGTCGACTCGCTGATCCTCGGGGCGATCGACCGGCGCGCGTCGGACATCCACATCGAGACCAAGGACCGCGAGGTGCTGGCCAAGTACCGCATCGACGGCGTGCTCTACCCCGCCGTGGACCCGCTGGACAAGCGGCACAACGAGACCATCCTGAGCCGCATCAAGGTCATGTCCGAGCTGGACATCGCCGAGAAGCGCGTGCCCCAGGACGGCCGGTTTCGGCTGCGCCTCAAGGGGCGGACCATCGACTTCCGGGTCTCCGTGATGCCGTCCATCCACGGCGAGGACGTGGTCATCCGCATCCTGGACAAGGAGTCGCTCAACGACGCCTTCCGCGACCTCCGCCTCGACGTGCTGGGCATCGCGGAGCCGGAGCTCCGCAAGTTCCGCAAGTACATCACCGAGCCCTACGGGATGGTGGTGGTCACGGGCCCCACGGGCAGCGGCAAGACCACCACCCTCTACGCGGCGCTGTCGGAGATCGCCAGCCCCGACGAGAAGATCATCACCATCGAGGACCCGGTGGAGTACCAGATCCCGCTCATCACCCAGGTACCGGTGAACGAGAAGAAGGGGCTCACCTTCGCCCGCGGCCTGCGCTCCATCCTCCGCCACGACCCCGACAAGATCATGGTGGGCGAGGTCCGCGACCCCGACACGGCGCAGATCGCCGTCCAGTCCGCGCTGACCGGCCACCTGGTCTTCACCACCGTGCACGCCAACAACGTCTTCGACGTCATCGGCCGCTTCATCCACATGGGCGTGGAGCCCTACAACTTCGTCTCCGCGCTGAACTGCGTCATGGCGCAGCGGCTGGTGCGGGTGCTGTGCGCGGCGTGCAAGCGTCCGGTGGAGGTCGGGGAGGCCATGCTCCGGGAGTCCGGCCTCGACCCCGACGTCTACCGCGACCAGGTCTTCCACGAGGCCTTCGGCTGCGAGGAGTGCGGGGGCACCGGCTATCTGGGGCGGACGGCGGTGGCCGAGCTGCTCGACATGTCGGACCACATCCGGCAGATGATCCTCGAGCGGCGGCCCGCGGCGGAGGTCAAGCAGGCCGCGCGCGAGGAGGGCATGACCTTCCTGCGCGACTCCGCCCTGGAGAAGGTATTCGCCGGGCTGACCACGCTGCGCGAGATCAACAAGGTCACCTTTGTGCAGTGAAGAGACTCGCCCAGAACCTCCTCCTCTCGCTTTGCGCCGTACTCATCTGCGCCGCCCTCGTCGAGGGCTTCTTCCGCGTGCTCGATCGCGGGGCCGCCGGACCGTCGCCCGAGGCCACCGGCCCCACCGCGGAGCACTACCGCTTCAACGGGTATCACCCGCTGCTCGGCTACGACGGCCTGCCGAGCGTGCGCGGCCGGTTCCACGGCCAGACCGTCACCCACAACTCGCACGGCAACCGCGGACCGGAGGCCGACGTCGCGAAGCCGGCCGGCGTGCGCCGCGTGGTGATGCTCGGCGATTCGCAGACCTGGGGCTACGGCGTGGGCGACGACGACACCATCTCCGCGCAGCTCGGCCGCCTGCTGAACGAGGGCGGTGGCGCGCGCTACGAGGTGCTGAACCTCGGCGTCGGGGGCTACGGCACCGACCAGTCGTTCCTGAAATACCTGGTGCAGGGACAGCGCTATGCCCCCGACGTGGTCGTCCTGACCGTCTTCAAGAACGATCCCGTGGAGAACGCGCACAGCGTCTACTGGGGAGTGGAGAAGCCGCGCTTCTACCTCGACGGCGGCCGGCTCTGCCTCGGCAACGTGC
>DAINRN010000408.1:0-3893 GCA_036741815.1 Acidobacteriota bacterium | reverse complement strand
CGCGGTCTGCATCGTGTTCATCGCGGCCAACACCGCAAGCATCACCGTGCGCGACCCGCGGCCGCGCAACGGAGTCTGGCTGGGCCTTGCCCTGGCGGGATGCGTGCTGTCCAAGGTGCCTGGCCTGATGCTGGCCCCGCTGCCCCTGGCGGCGGCCCTGCTCCTGCCGCCGCGCCGCCCGGGCCTGTGGCGCGCGCTGGGCATCGCGTACGCGGTGGCGTACTCCCAGCCCTGGACGCCCGCGGTGCGGGCCTTCACGAAGAGCGGCCAACTGCACAAAGTGGCGGGCGTCGAGGAGCAGGTCGAGATCACACAGCTCCTGGCGGGCAACCTGGAGGACGCGGCGCGGTGGCTTCCGGTCTACTGGACATGGCCGGTCTTGCTCGCCGGCCTGGCCGGAGTGGCCCTGGGCGTCGTGAAGCGCCGGGGGCCGGAGCTGCTGCTCGCCGCGGCCAGCCTCGTGCCCGTGGCCGTCTTCGTGTCGCTGTCGTTCTACTGGTACCCGCGCTACGTCCTCTTCGCGACCATCCCCTTTCTCGTCCTGGCCGCTCGCATCTTCGTCCTGCTCGCGCGGCGCGCGGCCGCTTACGCGGGCCGGCCTCCGGTCTGGCTCGCCGCGCTCCTGACCGTCGCGCTCGTCCCCGCCATCCGTTTCGACGCGGCGTTTCTGGGCGATCCGGCCAAGGCACCGCTTCCGCGGCTGGAGCGCTTCCAGTACGTGGACGGCTTCTCGTCGGGCTACGGGTGTCCCGAGGCGGTGGCCTGGCTGCGGGGCGAGCTCGCCGCTCAGCCGGGCCGGGTCACGGTGGCGGCGCAGACGCCCGGACGGCGCACGCTCTTCCTCTGCCTGCGCGCCTACTTCATGAACGAGCCGCGGGTCGAGCTGCGCTGGCTCGATCCCAACGAGCCCGTGGGCCGGCGGATGCTGCTGGAGCGGGCGGCGGTGCAGCCGACCTTCGTGATCACCGGCTCCAAGGAGGAGGCGGGGTCCAGGTTCGACCCGCTGGGCGCGGTGCGCCTGGCGCAGTGGCGCAAGCCGAGCGGGGTGCTGGCCGGGGAGCTCTACCGGATCGACGGGCGGCCGGTGACCGCAGCAGACCCGGAAGGCCAGAGGTGAAGTCCGCGGAGGCCACCCGGGCCGCGGCGGCGGCGGCTCTGGTGCTCTTCGCGGCCGTGGGGGCGTACCGCGCGCTGCGGCCGCTCCCGCGCTACTCGGACGAGATCCACCACCACCGGCAGATCCAGAGTCTCTGCAACGGGGACTACACGCTGAACCCGCGCGTCACCACCATCCCGGGCTACCACGCGCTGAGCGCGCTGGTGGGCCGGGTGACGGGCGACTGCTCGCTGCAGCAGATGCGGCTCGTCAACGCCGTCATCGGCGTCCTCTCCGTGGCCGTCTTCTTCGCGGCCGCCCGCGCCGCGGGGGCCGCGTCGCCCGTCGCGCGCACCCTGCAGTACTTCTTCTTGCCCATCCTCCTGCCGTACCACTTCCTCGTCTACGCGGACTCCATCTCGCTCCTGGCCAACCTCGCCACGCTGGCCCTGCTGCTGCGCGGCCGCTTCCTCCTGGCTGGGCTCGTGGGCAGCCTCTCGATCCTGGTCAGGCAGACCAACGTCGTCTGGCTGGCCCTCGTGTGCCTGGTGACCTATATGGACGCCGCCGAAGTGCGGAGCGCTCCACATCCCCTCACGGCCTGGCTGCGCCGCACCTGGACCGCGCTCCTGGGGCTCGCCGGCTTCGGCCTCTTCATCCTGTGGAACGGTGGTGTGGCGGTTGGCGGTCGCGGCGCCTTCGCGGCCGGGTTCCACACCGGGAACGTGTTCCTCTTCCTCGCCCTCTACTTCGTGCTTTGCCTGCCCGCGAACCTGGCCGCGCTCCACCGGCGTGCCGGGGAACTCGCACGACCGCGGTCCTGGATCCTGATGATCGCTGCCTACGCCGTCTTCCTGGCCACCTTCCGCGTGGACCATCCGTTCAACAAGTTCGAGGGATTCCTGCGCAACGAGATGCTGAGCGCCGTCGCCACGAGCCCACTCTGGAAGCACGCCTTCTTCGCCGTGGCCGCGGGGGGCCTGCTGTCGCTTTACGAGACGCGACTGCGTCGGTCCTCGCTCTACCTTATCTATCTGTTGGCCCTGGCGACATTGCTGCCGCTCCGCCTCATCGAGCACCGCTACGGCCTGCCCGCGTTCGTCCTGCTCCTCGTCTGCCGCGAGGACGACCCCGCGCCCGTGGAGTACGCGGGCGTCGCGTGGGCGATCGTCCTATCAAGCCTAGTCATCTACATCATAGCCCGAGGGTTTTGGATGCTTTGATGGTCCGACCGCGGGCGACCCTGCGTGGCAAGCCGCGGCGGTACAATAGGCCGCGAGGCCAGCCATGACGATCGACGTGGACGCGGTGTACGAGGACGGCGTGCTCAAGCCCGAGCGGCCCCTGGCGCTCAAGGACAAGGCCAAGGTCCACGTGACCATCGAGGCCTCGGCCGAGGAGACCTCCCCGGCTACTGACGACGGCGACCCAACAGGCTGGAAGGCGGCCCGGGAATTCATCGGGATGTGGAAGGATGCTCCCGCCCGCTCCAGCACCTCGCTCTCCGAAGATCACGACCAAGCCCTCGACAGGCGCAATTGATCTTCCACATACGCCGCGCTCTCCTATTGCTACGAGAATCCCCAGGAGATCGAGAACGCCCTCGAGGAGGACCGCGAGGTCGCGGGGAGGATCGAACGCGAGCGTGAGGACTTCGTTCGCAAGCGGTCCGCCCCCTAGTGGCCGGCCTCTTCCCGCTCTTTGCTGATGCCTGCGTCACACCCGCCACCAGGTCCTGGCGCGGGCGCACCCAGGAGCAGAGCGGGCGCAGCAGGCGGGGTAGAATAGAACGGTCATGGCTACTGCAAGGGCGAGCGTCAGCTACCCACACGTCACGAAGACGCCAGGCGTGTGCGGCGGGAAGGCCTGTATCGACGGCACTCGGATCCGCGTCAATAACGTGGTCTTCCTCCACAAGGATGGGGCCAACGACGACAAGATCCGTGAGGCGTATCCTGACCTCACTCCCGCGCAGATCCACGCCGCGCTTGCCTACTACTACGACAACCGGGACGAGATCGACGCCGAACTGGCCGCGGACAAGACCTGGGCCGACTCTCTCGGCCAGTAGTGGCCGGCCGCTTTCCTCTCTACTCCGACGCCGACGTCCATGGGCCCTTGATCGCTTCTCTTCGCGCGCACGGCTGGGATCTCGTGCGCGCGATCGATCTCTATCCTCAAGGAACGGCAGACGTCGTGCATTTTGAACGCGCTGCCAAAGACAACCGCGTCCTTGTGAGCAACGACCAGGATATGGAGGTCATCGCGAACCACTGGCTCGCCGCGGGGCGCTCTTTCCGCGGACTCATCCTCTGGCCGCAGGAGCACTACAAGCAGATGGGCTACGGCAAGCTGGTAGCGGAGATCGAGGCCCTCTCCGAGCCCTTCCCCCATCCGGTCATCCACCTCAAGCCGGGGCGGTAACAGCTCGGCCGCCGTCGGTCCCTCCTCAGCGCGCCTGATCCTGGCCACGCCACGCGCTCGTAGACCGCATCATGGCTAGAGGACCTCCCCGAACGGGAAGGAGCGTAAAATCGCCTGAAGGCGGGCGCCATGAGCAGCGTGAAGATCGAGATCGAAGAGTCCCTGGCGGCGATCCTGCACCAGACCAACCAGCCGGTGCAGCAGGCCGGGCGGGAGATGATCGTCCTCGAGCTCTATCGCCGCGGGACGATCTCCAGCGGCAAGGCGGCGGACATCCTCGGCATGGAGCGCATCGACTTCATCAAGCACGCCTCTCGGCTCGGGATCCCGTACATCGACATGACCGAGGACGAGTGGGCGGCTGAGAAGGCGG
>DAINRN010000407.1:0-3908 GCA_036741815.1 Acidobacteriota bacterium | reverse complement strand
GCACGAAGGAAGGGCCGCTACGGAAACGCCACCGCGTAGCGGTTTAGTTCAACACGTAATTGAACAGATCTGATAACACCGTCGCTGCAGGGGGCTCGTTGCGGGTGGCGGGTAGAAGTCTGCGCGACCCAGCAGCTTCAAATCATCGTCGCATTCCTGGGCTGGTGGGGCAAGGCGGGTTGAACAGATCTGTTCAATCCGGAGTTGGCAGCACGGCGGGGACGGGGATCCTGGGTCGCAGGGCATGCGGGGTGGCAGGGTTGGCAAGGCGTGAACCCCTCGCGCCGTGAAAACGGCGCCGCCTATAATGTCGGGGGAGGAGCCAGGAGACCATGACCGAGCCGCGGACGCTGGGTGAGCTGAAGCGGGGCGGGTCCGCGGGACCGAGCCCGAGGGTGAAGGACGAGATGCGGGCCAACCTGCTGCGGAAGATCGCGGCGCGGGAGACGCTGTTCCCCGGGATCCTGGGCTACGACGACTCGGTGGTGCCGCGGGTCGTGAACGCGGTCCTCTCGCGGCACAACATGATCCTGCTGGGGCTGCGCGGGCAGGCCAAGAGCCGGCTGCTGCGGAGCCTCACGACCCTCCTGGACCCGAAGGTCCCCGTGGTCGCGGGGTGCGAGATCCACGACGACCCCTTCCGGCCCATCTGCCGGCGGTGCCGGGACCTCGTGGCCGAGCGCGGGGACGAGACGCCCGTGGCTTTTCTTTCGCCGGACGACCGCTACGTGGAGAAGCTCGCCACGCCCGACGTCACCATCGCCGACATGATCGGCGACGTGGACCCCATCCGCGCCGCCCGCGGCGGCCACGACCTGGGCAGCGAGCTCACCATGCACTACGGGCTGCTGCCCCGCGCGCACCGCGGCATCTTCGCGCTCAACGAGCTGCCCGACCTCGCGGGCCGCATCCAGGTGGGGCTGTTCAACATCCTTCAAGAGGGGGACGTCCAGATCAAGGGCTACCCGATCCGCCTGCCCCTGGACCTGTGCCTGGTCTTCACCGCCAACCCCGAGGACTACACGGCGCGGGGGAAGATCATCACCCCGCTGAAGGACCGCATCGGCAGCGAGGTGCGCACGCACTACCCCACCACGCTGGAGCAGGGCGTGGCCATCACGCAGCAGGAGGCCTGGACGGAGCGGGGCGGGGAGCTGCGCATCCCGCGTTTCGTGCGCGAGGTGGCCGAGGGCGTGGCCTTCGCCGCGCGCCGCGACAAGAAGGTCGACAAGCGCAGCGGCGTGAGTCAGCGCCTGCCCATCACCGTCCTGGAGAACGCCGTCTCCAACGCGGAAAGGCGCGGGATCCTCAAGGGCGAGACGCCGGTCGTCCCCAGGATCTCCGACATCTACGCGGCCATCCCGTCGCTGACGGGGAAGTTCGAGCTGGAGTACGAGGGCGAGCTGATGGGAGCCGAGAACGTGGCGCGCGAGCTGATCCGTGAGGCGGTGGCCGAGACCTTCGCCGTGTACCTCGGGTCGGCGGACCTCAAGCCGGTGGTTGGCTACTTCGAGGCCGGGGGCAGCCTGAAGCTGGGTGACGACTCGTCTTCCGCCGAGCTTCTGTCGCAGCTCAAGCGCGTGCCCGGGCTGATGGACCACACCCCCAGCCTGGGCGTGGGGCGCGGCGAGCCGGCGCCGCTCCTGGCCGCGGCGGCGGAGTTCGTGCTGGAAGGCCTCTACGGCCAGAAGAGGATCGGCCGCAGCGAGGACCGCGGCTACGTCGCCCCCGAGCGCCGGGAGACGGAACTGGACCTGGAGCGCCTGGAGCGCCTGCGCCGGATGAAGAAGCAGGTCAACTGATCCCTTGAGCGTCATCCGCTACCACCGCTACATCGGCGAGCTGTGGGACGACCTCGACCTCGAGGACCTCGTGGGCGGGCTCTCCGACTTCCTCCTCCAGAGCGGCTTCGAGATGGAGCAGGGCGAGTGGGACGAGGACAGCCTGCAGGCCCTGCACGACGCCATCCTCGACGCGCTCATGAAGCGCGGCCTGCTCTCCGACGAGGACCTGCAGCAGCTCATGGGAGACGAGGAGTCCCTCGACCGCTTCCTGCAGAGGGTGGTGGAGCGGCTCGTGCGCGAGGGCTACCTGAAGACCACGGAGGGGCGGCCCTTCCACGACCCCACGCACGGCGGCGGCCACGGGCCCGCGGGGCCGCCCGTCAAGTTCGAGCTCACGGAGAAGGGCGCGGACTTCCTGGGCTACAAGACACTGAAGGACCTGCTGGGCTCGCTCGGCAAGTCGTCGATCGGCCGGCACGACACCCGCGACCTGGCCACCGGCGTGGAGTCGTCCGGCCCCTCGAAGGAGTACGAGTTCGGCGACACCCTGAACCTCGACGTGAGCGGCACGCTGCTCCGGGCGGTGGCCCGCGAGGGCCTGAAGGTCCCGATCGACGTGGACTACCGCGACCTGCTCGTGCACCAGACGGAGTACCAGTCCTCCTGCGCCACGGTGGTCATGCTGGACTGCTCGCACAGCATGATCCTCTACGGCGAGGACCGGTTCACGCCGGCCAAGAAGGTGGCCCTGGCCCTGTCCCACCTGATCCGGTCGCAATACCCCGGGGACAGCCTGCACCTCGTGGTCTTCCACGACTCCGCCGAGCAGGTCCCTCTCAGCCAGCTGGCCAAGGTGCGCGTGGGGCCCTACTACACGAACACGCGCGAGGGGCTGCGCCTGGCCCAGCGCATCCTGTCCCACCAGCGCAAGGACATGAAGCAGATCGTGATGATCACCGACGGCAAGCCCTCGGCGCTGACGGAAAGCGACGGCCGGATCTACCGCAACCCTTTCGGCCTCGACCCGCGCGTGGTGGCCCTGACCTTGAAGGAGGTCGCCGACTGCCGGCGGCAGGGGATCCAGCTCAACACCTTCATGCTGGCCCGGGACTACGACCTCGTGGCCTTCGTGAAGAAGGTCACGGAGATGTGCCGGGGCAAGGCATACTTCACGACGCCGTACACCATCGGCCGCTTCGTGCTCATGGACTACCTCGACAAGAAGATCCGGACGGTGCACTGATGCTCCTGCAGCGCCTGGAGCTCGAGCACCCCACCCAGGCCAGCCGCGTGGCCTTGAACCTCTACGAGCAGCCTTCCGGGCCGAACCCGCCCGGGATCGACACGCCTTCGGAGAACGGCGGCTTCCTCGTCACCGAGGAGAGGAGCGGGGTCACCAAGGTCGTCAGCAGCCTCGGCCTCTTCGACGCCCGCGAGGCCGCGCAGGAGCGGTTCCGGCGGCGGCTCGAGGAGCTGAAGCTCCAGCGGTACCGCGACGTCCTTCCCGCGGCCTGAGGGCGGGACGGCGCGCGCCCTCCGCAGCGGCGCCTTCCTCGTGGCGCTGCTCCTGTCCGCCGCCGTGGTCGGGACGCGGCACCGCCTCGCCGCGGACCCGCACGTCCGGCACGACCGCTTCACCCTGCCCGCCTTCGACGCGTACGCGTACATGGCCATGGCCGACCACCCCCCGTTCTTCACGGTCGCGCCGTGGGGCTACCGCGTGCTCACCCCGTGGCTGGTGCACGTCCTTCCCGTGGCGAACGAGGCCCGCGGGTTCCGCTACGTGACGGTCGGGGCGCTGACCCTCGCGGGCGGGCTGCTGTTCCTGTTCCTGCGGCGGCTCGGGAACGGGCCGGGGGCCGCGCTCGCCGGGGTCCTGGCCTTCGCCCTCTCGCCGCCCGTCGGCCAGGCCCTCCGCAACCCGTTCCTGGCCGAGCCCCTCGGCATCAGCCTGGTGCTCGCCTTCCTGCTCGCCCTCGCAGCGGAGGCGGGGCTCGCGGTCCTGTGCGCGCTCGCCGTGCTGGCCGCGCTCTGCAAGGAGGGGCTGCTCGCGATCCTCTTGCCGCTGGTCTTCTTCGTCACCTCGAGCGCGAAGGGGCGCGGCGCGCGCTGCGGGCGGCGGCG
>DAINRN010000406.1:0-3925 GCA_036741815.1 Acidobacteriota bacterium | reverse complement strand
GCGAACTGCCGCGCGGCCGCGCGCAACAGGTGCTCGCGGTAGAGGTCCGGCCGGGCGAGGACCAGCGCCATGGCGTCCTGGAGCTGGTCGCGGAACCCGTACGCGCCTCCGGGCTGGTAGTACCCGGAGCGGGCCCACATCCGGCACGCCAGGTCCTGGTAGAGCAGCCACCGGTTCACCATGACGTCGAAGGAGTCGTCCGGCGTCTTGACCTCGACCGTCCCCAGGATCCCGTCCCATGCCGCCCTCACCGCCCGGAGCTCGGCCTCGGCGGCGGCCACGTTGCCGAGACGCTGCACGAGGTCCCGCGCGTGGGCGGCGTCACGGCCCTGGCCGAGGGTGAAGACCAGGCGCCGGGTCTCGCCCGGCTGGAGGTCCACCGCCACGTGGAGAGCGGCGCAGGGGTCGAGGCCGGCGCCGGCGCGCCCCGAGAGGCCCTCGCGCGTGAGCGCGGCCGGGCCCTTGAGCGAGCCGTTGCGTCCGAGGAACTCGAGCCGGTCCGCGGTGGCCGAGCGCAGCGGGACGTCGGCCTGCGCGAAGGCGACCCGGCCCGGGAACTCCTGGTTGTAGCCGTTCCGGGCGAAGACGGCGTGGGCCGCGGCGTCGAGCTCCGTCACCACGTGCAGGTGCTCGCCCGCCCGGGGCGGACCCAGCGCCCACTCGTTGTAGGCCACCACCTCCAGCCGCCGCCGGCGCGGGGAGCGGTTCTCGAGCGTCAGCAGCGAGAACTTGACGGGATCCTCCCGTCCCACGAACACCGATAGCTCGTGGGCCACGCCGTGCGTGGCGCAGGCGAAGGTCGAGACCCCCGCGGCGTGGCGCACCACGAAGCGCCCGCCGGGACGCCGCGCCATGGGACCCGGCGTGGCGGCCCAGACCTCGCGCGTCTCCGCGTCCCGCAGGAAGATCGCCTCGCCGGTGGGATCGCTCACCGGATCGTTGGCGTAGGGCGTGAGCCGGTTCTCCCTGCTGTTTTCCGCCCACGTGTAGGCCGACCCGGAGGCCGAGACGATGGTGCCGAGCACGGGGTTCGCGATCACGTTGACCCAAGGCAGCGGCGTCTGCTCGCTCCCCTCCAGCACGACGACGTACTCCTTCCCGGCGTCGGTGAAGCCACCCAGCCCGTTGGCCAGGGCGAGCGGCGGGACGCCGACCGGCTCGTCCGCCTGCGTTGCCGTGGGCTCCGGCGGCGCGATTTCCCTCGGCAGGGCCGGCTCCGCGTAGGGGCGGTCGAGCTGGTTCTGCAGCTCGCCGCGGTCGCCGCTCAGCACGCCCCGCGCCACCGTCGCCAGCAGCACCTTGTCCGCCTCGCTCATGCCGTCGCCGCGGAGGAGGAAGGCTCCGCCCGGCCGGCCCTTCCAGGCGCCCCAGGGACCGCCCTCGAGGAGGGCCTCGAGCTGCTCCTGCATCTCGTCCAGGTAGCTCATGGGATGCTCGTTCAGGATCACCACGTCCGCGCCCAGGCCCTTGAGCCGCCAGTACTCCTGCGCCTGGAGCACCTGGCGCACGAGAGGCAGGTCGTCGGGCTCCACCACCCGCACCAGCAGGATGGGCAGGTCGCCCGAGATCCCGTGCGGCCAGAGCGACGCCTGCCCCAGCGTGTTGCGCGCCCGCAGCTGCGGGTCGGCGCGCAGCGACGCGTCGGCGTAGAGGACCCGCGAGGCCAGGCGGTCGAAGAGCTGCGCGTCCTCGCTCGTCACCCCGAGGTGGCGTTGGGCGATCTGGGCGTGGGTGAAGGCGAGCGCGAACGTCCGCGAGGCCGCGTTGGCGTCGTGGTACTTCTGCGCGAGGCCGAGCGCGGCCTCGCGGTCGCGGGCCACCCCCGTCGCAAAGGAGAACCGCACGAAGCCGCCGGGTGCCAGGCGGACGCGATGCCGCAGGCTGACGATGGGATCGAGGACCGCGCCCGTGGTGCCCGACAGCGGCCGGCCGTCCAGGGCCACGGGATCGTCGGGCTGCCTGCCCCGCCCCAGGAACCGGGCGCGGTCGGTCTCCCACTCCACCGGACCCTGCACCCGGCCCTCCACGCTCAGGGCGTGGATGGCGAACTGGCGCTTGTCCTCCGGCCCGCGCGGGCGCCGCTCGCAGAGAAGGGCCGCGCTCTGGGGCAGGTATTCCGTGCCGAGGAAGAGCTTGCCAAAAGCGGGATGGGCCAGGTCGTCGCGCGCCGGCCCCAGCACGATCTCGGCGTAGCTCGTCACCTCGATCTCGCGGGGCCGGTTGCCGTGGTTGGTGAGGGCCAGCCTCCGCACCTCGACGTCGTCCTCGGGCGAGACCGCGACCTCGAGCTGTGTCTCGATGTCCTCGTCGCGCCGGCGGAACACCACCCTGTCGGCCAGGAACGTGACGAGGTACTCGTCGGGCTCGCGGCGCGTCGGGTGGTAGGCGGCGGACCAGACGAGCCCGGTGCGCACGTCGCGCAGGTAGACGAACTGGCTCCCCACGTCCCGTGTGCGGTCCTCGCGCGCGCGGGTGACCGCCCACCCCGCCCACGAGCTGTACCCGCCGCCGGCGTTGGAGAGGGCGACCGTGTAGGCGCCGTTGGAGAGGAAGTGCGCGTGGGGATAGAAGGTGTGCGGGGAGCGGAAGCGCCGCGCGGAGATGGCGACCACGGGGGGGGCCGCGCGGGTCTCCTCCGCCGGGCGCGGCTCGGTGATGGGGATGAGGCGCGGCACCCGCTCCTGCAGCAGGAGCTCGGTGGCCTGCACCCTGGGCTCCTGGTGGAAGCGGGCCACCATACGCTCGTCCAGGAGCAGGTTGGCCAGGGCCACCAGGCTCATGCCCTGGTGATGGGCGAGGAAGGCGCGGACCACGACCCCGGCGCGTCCGCTCCCGACGGCGGGGCCGCCCTCCGCCTGCTCGTAGGTCTTGCGTGGCGTGTAGTCGATGGCCTCGTAGAAGCCGTAAGGCCCTTCCGCCCCTTCCCGGGCCAGGCGCCGGAAGTTGCGCACGGCGGCCGCGGGGTCGACGAGGCTGGCCAGCGCCGTGGCGTAGGGCGCGATCACCAGCTCGTCGGCCAGCCCGCGCTTGAGGCCCAGGCCGGGGACGCCGAACGCCTTGTATTGATAGCTGCCGTGGCGGTCCACGAAGTTGAAGGCCGATTCCGAGATGCCCCAGGGCACGTGGCGCTCGGCGGCGTAGGAGATCTGCCGGCGTACCGCCATCCGACACGACACGTCCAGCAGGGTGCCGGGATAGGTCTTCATGTACAGCCGGGGCATCAGGTACTCGAACATCGTGGCGCTCCACGAGAGCAGCGTGGGGTGTCCCTCGACGCTCGTGATGAGCCGGCCCAGGTGGAACCAGTGCGACTGCGGGACGTCGCCCTTGGCCACGGCGATGAAGCTGGTCAGGCGGGCCTCGGATGCGAGCAGGTCGTAGAACGCCGGGTCCAGCCGGCCCGGCCCCTCGGCGTCGGCCAGGCGGTAGCCGATGGAGAAGATCTTCCGCTGGCGGTCGAAGAGAAAGGCGAAGTTCATGCCGTCGGCGAAGGCGGCGGCGCGGCGGGCCAGGTCCAGGAGCCGCTCGGGCACGGAGGCCGCGGACCGCTCCACGGCGTGGGCGGGCAGGCCGTTCGGGAGGTCCGCCTCCTCCAGCCCTTCGGCCAGGCGCGCTCCCCAGTAGGCGGCCTCCTGCGCCTCCACAGTCTCCGCAGGTCTCGCCGGTCCCAGGGCGTCGACGGCCTCGCGCACCATCGGCGCGCGGCGGCGCAGGGCAAGGAGCGTCTCCTCCGGGCGCTCCGCGCGCGCGGCCAGCAGGGCCTGGACGGCCTTCGCCTAGCGCTCCAGGGACGCGCAGACCGCGCGGCGCGATCCGTCCGTCCTGGCCAAAGCACCCGCCGCCCGCAGCAGCAGGGCCGCCGTGTCTCCCTGCGCGGCGCAAAGCGACGCGTGGCGGCTGGCCGAGGCCTTGCAACCCGCCGGGG
>DAINRN010000405.1:0-3927 GCA_036741815.1 Acidobacteriota bacterium | reverse complement strand
CGCAAGGCAGGGTACGTGCGCAGTACCCGCGGCCAGGCCGGCGGTTACGCCCTTGCGCGTCCCGCGTCCGAGATCCCGGTGGGCGAGGCCCTCGCCGCGCTGGGCGGCCGCTTGTACGACGGGACCTTCTGCCAGCGCCACGGCGGGTCCCAGCGGCTCTGCACGCACCTGTCGGAGTGCTCGATCCGGCCGGTGTGGAAGCAGGTCCAGGACCTGGTGGACGAGGTCCTGAGCCGGCTCACGCTGGAGCATCTCCTGTGCGCCTCCTCCCGCGCCGTCCCCCTTCCCCTGCATCCCTCGACCGCGGAGGGCGGTCGGCCCTAGCGCCGGATCACTTCTTCTTCGAGGTCTTGGCCCCGCGCTGGCGCCGGGCGGCCCAGAAGGCATCCATGTCGCCGTTCGTCGCGGCCAGCGCCATGGCGATGAGCCGCGCGCGCTCGACCTCCCGCGCGTCGGGCTGCATGGCAAGCGCCGCTTGCACGGCCAGGGCCACCAGCGGATCCGTCTGGGCCGCCTTCATCGCCTTGGGGCCCACGTGGAAGGGAGCAGCCAGTAGCGAAGAGGCTTCCTCGTCCACGGGACCAGGCGGTTGGGCCTTGGCCGCGGGCGTGGCCTTGGCCGCGCGGGCCTGCTCCGCGTCGACCTCGGCCTGCAGCCGCCGCACCTCGGCGGCCAGGGCCTTGAGGTCCGCCCCGGCGTTCATCACCGCCTCGCCCACGTCTTCCGCGGCGTGGAGCTGCGCTGCGTCCTGGCCGGACTCGCGCTGGACGAACACGTCGGAGCTGCCCAGGCGTGCGCGTCGCCACTGCCCGCGGCCGAGCGCCTTGGCGTGCTGCTCGATCGCCTCGAGATCCACTTTCATGAGGTCACCGCGCCCCGCGCGCGGCTGCGCGTCTGGGCGCCCGCGCCCGCGAGGCGCGCGGCGCGGCAATCTTCTGGCGCACGGTGGAGTACCGCGCCCAGGGATCGGCCTTGAGGGAAGACAGACGCCGCGGCAGGTTCTCCACGGTGTAATGGTCCGGCCTCCGGTCGCGATCGAGCTCCTCCCAGGCCAGGGGCACGGAGACGGGCGCGGCCGGCCGGGCGCGCGTGGAGTACGCGGCCACGGAGGTGCTCCCGCGGTTGTTCCGCAGGACGTCGACGAGGATCTTGTCTTTCCGCCCGGCCTTCGGCATGGAGTCAGTGTAGGTCCGCGGTTCCTCCCGCACCATCTGGGACGCCACGAGCTGCGAGAAACCGAAGGTCTCGTCCCAGCCGTGGCCGGGCCCGAGGGGGACGACCACGTGCAGTCCCTTGCCTCCCGTGGTCTTCACGAAGCTCTCCAGGCCCGCGGAGAGCAGCATCTCCCGCACCCGGCGAGCCGCCGCCACCACGCGGTCGAACCGGACCGCGGGGCCGGGATCGAGGTCGAAGACCATACGGGTCGGCTCTTCCACGCTGTCCGCCGTCGAGTTCCAGGTGTGGATCTCGAGGATGCCCATCTGGACGAGGCTGATGATGCCGGCCAGGTCGTCGACGACCAGGTAATCGCCGACCTTCGTCTTCTCGCGGATCTTCACGCGCCGCAGCGCCGGCGGCGCCCACAGCTCCGAGTGCTTCATGTAGAAGCACTCCTTGGCCAGGCCCTCGGGGCAGCGCAAGAGCGTGAGCGGCCGTCCCGCCACGTGGGGCAGGATCCAGTCCGCGATGCCCTCGTAGAACTCGGCCAGCGCCCTCTTCGTGATGCCCGGCTCGGGGTACAGGGCGCGGTCCGGATGGGTGAGGCGCACGCCGGCCACGGCCGCCTCGCCCGCTCCTTTCGATGCCGCCGATGGCCCGGGCGCCACGTCCTCGGTCGGCGCGGCGCGCTCGCGCACCACCTCTCGCGCCGGCTTGTCGGTCCGCAGGCCCTGGAACGACGGGTGGCGCATCTTCCCGTCGCCCGTCCACTCGCTGAACGCCACCTCCGCCACGAGCTCCGGCTTGACCCAGTGGGGTGAGCCCACGCCCTTGGGGCGGGGCTGGAAGGGGCAGGCGGGCTGCTCCAGGGCCTCGAGGCTCCGGCGCAGGTCCTTCAGGACCTTGTCCGTGTACCCGGTCCCCACCTTCCCCACGTAGACGAGGGCGCCGCCCCCGTGCACGCCCACGAGCAGCGCGCCCAGGCCGGCGCGGGATCCGGTGGGCTCGGTGAAGCCGCCGATCACGACCTCCTGGCGGCGCAGGCACTTGACCTTGAGCCAGCCGCGGCCCCGGCCCATCTCATAGGGAGCGTCGCGCCGCTTGGAGACGATCCCCTCCAGCAACAGCGCGCAGGCGCTGGCGAAGAACTCGTCTCCCGAGCCCACGACGTGCGCGCTGTAGCGGACGGCCCCGCTGGTCTTGCTCAGGAGGCCCGCCAGGGCCGCCTTGCGGTCCTCGAGCCCGGCGCGGGTCAGGTCGTAGCCATCGAGGTGCGGCAGGTCGAAGGCGAAGTACACGAGCTCGCCCTGCGCGCGCTGACTGAGGGCGTTCTGGAGGGCCTGGAAGCTGGTGGTGCCGTTGGGCAGCAGGACGGCCACCTCGCCGTCGATCATGGCCTGCGAGGCGGGCAGCGCCTGCACGGCCGCCGCCACCTGTGGGAAGTGCGCGGTCCAATCGTTCCCGTTCCGGCTCATGAGAGTGGCCCGCCCGCCCTGCAGCCGGGACAGGATGCGGTAGCCGTCGAACTTCATCTCGTGCAGCCAGCCCTCGCCGCCCGGAGGGTCGGTGACGAGCGTGGCCAGCTGGGGCCGCAGGAAGCGGGGCAGCGGCCCCTTGCGCGCGCCGCGGACCTCGCCCGCCTTGACCGCGACGCGCTTGACCGCGGGGGCCGGCGCGGCGGCGGCGGGCGTCTTCGCCGCCTTGACCTTCGGCCGCCATCGGCCGCCCTTCACCGCATCCACAGGCCTGGATTCCCACACCGCATCGCGGGCGGCCGCGATCTCCTCGAGGCTCCGGCCCGTGGCCACGCTCTCCGGCCGCTCGTCCGTGATGCTGAACTTCGTGCCGGGCATCGCGGTCTCGTCGGTCTCCTTGATTAGCAGCCAGCTCTTCTCGTCGTCGCGGGCGTCGCGGCCCCGGATCTTGACCAGGGTCCAGCCGCCTCGGAGCTTCTCCCCTTGCAGCCGGAACTTCAGCTTGCCCGCCCGATACCCCTTGTGCGGGTCCTCCAGCGGCTCCCAGGTGCCCCGGTCCCAGAGCAGCACCGTGCCGCCGCCGTACTGGCCTTCGGGGATCACCCCTTCGAAGTCGCCGTAGTCGAGGGGATGATCCTCGGTGTGCATGGCCAGGCGCTTGTCCGCCGGGTCGTAGCTGGGGCCCTTGGGCACCGCCCAGCTCCGGAGCACGCCCTCCATCTCCAGGCGGAAGTCGTAGTGCAGGCGCGTGGCCCTGTGCTTCTGGACGCAGAAGCTCCGACCCTCGCCCTTGCCCTCTTCGCCGCGCGGCTCCGGGGTGATCGCGAAGTTGCGCTTGCGGTGGTACTCGCGCAGACCCATAACGCCCTCGCACCCATGTTAACCTGCGTTATCCGGGACGGGCGCCGCCCGGAGATCAACGGGTTACGGGTGGCATGCGATCTGCAACTGGCGGAAGCATGGACAGCGAGTTCCGGCTGTGCCCGGCTTGCCGCGCCCCGAACACCGTTCAAGATGCCGCATGCGTCGCTTGCGGCACGCGTCTGCCCGCAGTGAGCAAGGCGCCGCCGACCTTCGACACCATCCCGGGCCGGCAGGAGGCGCGAGCGGCCGCCGGCACCGGTGTGCGCCGCGGGCTGTTCGTGGGGATCGCCAGCGCCGCCGTCCTGGGCCTGCTCGTGGCGCGGACCTTCCGCTCTCCGTCGCTGCAGGCCGTGTCGGCCCCGCCCACGGCCGCGCCCATCATGCCCCCGCAGCCCCAGGCCACGCCGGAGCCGGGTCCCGCCGGCGTGAG